>JAJDEK010000501.1 GCA_029259875.1 Planctomycetaceae bacterium | reverse complement strand
GCCTCCATTCAGACGACGCACGCCGTGCGGGGTTTCAATGTGACTATGAATATAAATCGATTGATTGAAATATAGATGTCCTCCCGGTCCCCAGCGGAGCGTGTGCAGAATATGGTGTGTATCTTCGGTACCAAATCCTGCGAGCACTGTTTTTCGCACGTCTGCTTTGCCATCGCCGTCTGTATCTTTCAGATGCAATAATTCGGTACTGTTGCCGACATACGCACCACCATCGCCGGGCATGACAGCGGTAGGAATCAACAATCCGTCTGCAAAGACGGTCGTTTTGTCCGCGGTTCCGTCGCCATCTTTGTCTTCCACCACAAGAATTTTATCGTTAGCCTTTTCACCCGGCTTAATGTGCGGATAAATTTCAGAAGCGGCAATCCAGAGTCGACCTTGCGCGTCAAAATTCATTTGAATCGGTTTCGCGATTTGTGGATCAGCTGCATACAGGTTGACTTCGAAACCTTCAGCCACTTTAAATGACTTACGTTCGAGTTCGGGGTCAGTAGGAGGAATATCGGTCAGGTTGCGTTGTGCCCATGTTGTTGAACTCGTCAGTAGACAAAGTGCACATAATGAAAAATGAATAAACGGTTTCAACGAGATTTTGGATTGATTTATCACGGGGACGATCCTTTTGAGATCAAATAACAGGTCGGGAATTATTTTGGATGTAAAGCTTCGTTGATTACAATTACTGAGATGAAATCAAGCCGTGGATTTTAGCTTCTTTTTCTTCAATCAGTGGAATGAACTGCGGCAACTCCTTCGCATTCTGACCTTGCTCATGCTTTCGGAAGCCCAGTAGGTAGGTGATATTCTGAGGTCGCCAGTTGTAAAAATAATGACGGTTCTTTTCAAATGTTAACTCTCGTACTTTCTGTGCTGTATCGGGAGATAGGCTAATAGGCTGTAATCCAAGATCAGTGGCAATGATTTTAGCAGCTTTCTGATAACCGGCGTCTGTTAAATGAATGCCATTCGTTGTCCATTTCAGTTGCGGTTTTCCTGCAGGCTCTGGGATCAACTTCGTAAAGAGATCCACATAGTAGTGATTGCCCAGCACCGCTGTTTCCTGTAACAGATCGGAGTAAAGCTTTAGATCTTGATTATGCGATTTTGGGTCTGGCAGGGGATGACCTGCATTTTCAGATCGATGAGGAGACAAAATAACGATTTTCGCTCCTGTGGGTTTCAAATCCGCTATTAGTTTTTTCAACTGCTTTTGAAATGCTGGTAATCCTGCTTTGCCTGCAAACGCTTCATTCCCCCCATAACCAAGCAGAATTATATTCGGTTTCAAATCTTTTACTTGTGTGAGCATACGCTGATAGCCCACCGCAGGGGGATCAAAAATTCCTCGTGATTCGGCCCAAACCGTGTCGGCACTCCAGCCCAAATTTCGGAATGACAATTTTACCTGAGGGAAGCTTGTTAAAAACACCGTTTCCCAATTGCCAAACTTTTGAGCCCGCTCGATAAGAGTATTACCCAGAAAGATTACCCGATCACCGGATTTTAATTCGAAAGGTTGGGTTTCAGCAGAAACTTGATGAGAGGTACCAAAAACAAACAAGAGCAGTAGTAAGGAGAGACACTTTTTCACGGAGGAACCTCTGAAGTTAGTCGAGAGAAAATCACATTGTATACTAGCTAAAATAACAGGCTGTGAGGGGAACAGCAAATCAGGAATCTAAAAAATACAATCAAATTTCGATGCTCAGAGGCCTATTTTATTAGCATTGTAAAGATATCGTCGAAATTCAGAACAGATCAGAATTCTGAAGAGGAGTCATGCTGCGATTGCTGTTCCAGGTGGCGTGTAGTGGACACCGTAGTTTGTGGATCAAGGGAAAAGTGTCCGTCATCAAAATAATCTGTTTCGACTTCTTCAACCCAAAGGCGTAATTCATTTTCATAATCGCTGGGAAGATCACTTTTGACGAGTAACCGATGGAAGTCAGCAGCCCCATCCTCTCCCAATTCCGCTGCTTCTGCACTCTGGAAACGTTCGCGTGGGTCAGGATGAACGAGTTTGTGAATCAGCTTCATTAATGGTTCACTTAATGCGAACTCTTCAGTCGGAAACCATTGTGGAAGCTGTTGTAGAATATTCTTTTTTGCTTTAATCAACTCTGCATATTTCAGATTGGCAAAAGGCTGAAAACCAGTGATGACTTCAATCAGAATATATCCCAGACTGGCAAGGTCCGATTGAGATGTCGCTCGTCCTCCAGTCAAAACCTCAGGAGCGGCGTAAGTAGGCGTGCAGGGTTGATTGGACGGCAAGTTGTTCAGGTCAATCGCTGAACCGATATCAATAATTTTCGCGTTTCCACTACGTTTCAGCATGATGTTAGCAGGTTTCATATCACAGTGAATAATATCATTTCGATGTAAAGCTGCCAAAGCTGCCAGGCATTCACGAAGAATAGCAACCGCAATTCCCGGTTTTAATCGTGGTTGCTGAACCCCTTTCGTAAACACATTGCTATTGATTTTTTTCCAACGCCGCGAAGTCACTTGCTCACGAATCTGTTTGAAGGTCTCTGGAGTGAGCAAGCTGCGTAGGTCATATCCATCAACCCATTCCATTTCCATGATATAAATGTGATCTCGTTTCACGAAATTTTGAACAGCAACCAGATGATTTTCTTGAATTCGAGCTACGCGTGCAGAGACCTGAGCAATCCGTCCCATCTCATTTTGATAGACTTGGCTGCTCTCATATCGCTTGGGAGAAAACAATTTAAGGGCAACAGGAATATTGAACCCATCTGCCCCTTCGCGAGCGCTCAGATAAACGACACCCTGACCACCAATTCCCAGACAGCGCGAGAATGTACGCTCGTTATTCCATTGCAGAACATTGTTGTTGAGCAATTTCTGATAATGTTTGTCTAATTCTGACAATTGCTCTGGTTGTGAAGAATCGTGTGTGTTCAAAGGTAATCCGCATGAACTGTGAAAGAATGACTTCAGGTATTTGCCTTAAAATAGACAAAGAAACAAGATGACACTACATGGAATTTTTCAATTTGAGTCTAATGGTTTCATCTCTTTAAATCAGAAATTTACCACGTCACAAAAATAATGTTGCTTTTTTGAGTGGAGTTGTTAAACAATAGAGAGTAGCGAGACATTGGAATCGGCCTTGTTTCAGGAATCGTAACACATCTTAAACATAAATGAAGGTCAGACAACCTGGAAGTAATAGTTTGGACAGAATATCAAGCTATCAGGTTCAGTTTGGAAAACTTTTCTCGGTCGATCTATTTTTTCAAACGTTCGAGATATTTGTTCAAGGAGTAGGACAATGATTGCGACAATAAAAACGGCGTTGAACGCGCAATCGATATCAGAGTTAATTGATGAAGTTTGTACCCTGCTGGAAACAGGCGAAGGATGTTGGAAAGTCGAATACGGCAAACGCGTCCTGTTTCTGATTGTTGATGCAGATCACGATCGAGTGCGCATTATGACGCCAATCCTCAAAGAAGAAGATCTGGATGAGGATGATTTGTGGGATGTAATGGAAGCAAACTTTGATCGCTCACTTGATGCACGCTATGCCATTGGTGATGGGCTTTTATGGTCTGTATTTTTGCATCCACTGACAGACTTGAGCCGTAATCTATTTTTAGAGGGATTGGATCAAGTTGTCACTCTTGCAAACAACTTTGGCGGTTCGTTTTGCAGCAGTGATGTTATTTTTAGTTCGGAATGACACCTTGCTGATTTATCCGCTGAAGTCAACTGTTCTTCACAACCAGCCTAGCTGCTTGTCATAGCCCAACCATAATCACAGGTGTAATATTTACTCAGCCCATGTTGTTGAGACCTAGTCGTCTTCTTTATCGATGATCATAGTGCACTCTGGCAAGCTGTCTATAAATACCTGACCGTAGCGTTTGGTACGCACTCGTGGATCAAGTATCACTACTTGTCCGTGATCGCTGGCGGTACGAATCAATCGGCCAAACCCTTGTTTGAGTTTGATAATGGCTTCGGGAACCTGATAATCCATAAATGGATTGCCGCCTCGTTTGCGAATGGCTTCCACCCTCGCTTCCAGAAGTGGATGATCGGGGACACTAAAAGGAAGTTTGGTAATGATCACATTAGTTAAGGCATCGCCGGGAACATCGATTCCCTGCCAGAAACTATCCGTTCCAAATAAAACCCCGCGTGGGTTATTGCGAAATCGTTCGAGCATCAGTGATCGTGGTAATCCATCACCTTGCAGGTAGAGCGCCAAGTTTTGATCCTGCAACCAAGGGCTGATCCGATCTGCACATTGTGTCATCATTTTATAGCTCGTAAAGAGTGCAAATGCGTGCCCGTCCGTCTGCTCGATATACTGTTTCAATTTTTCACAAACGGCTAATTCATAGTCAGCAGGCGCATCACCGGGGTCTGGCATTGATTCCGGTAAGATCAGCCGAACCTGCTCTTGATAATTAAAAGGGCTGCCCAATTTCAATTCTTCGCATTGTGTGAGTCCCAGCCGCGAACGCGTAAAACCGAAGTCTTGGCTGCCAACCGCTAATGTCGCGCTAGTAAGAATGACAGTATTCGCCTGGTTAAATAGCTCGTCTCGCAGAACTGGCCCCACATCAACGGGAGCATTGACCATCTTAACCCGCTGATTTCTACCACGGGAAACTTCGACCCAGTAAACCGAATCGCCCTCTGCTTGCTGAGTCAGCCAGCTATTCAAGGCGTCACCTAGTGCGGAACTACGTTCTGCGGCTGCCTGCAGTTCAACCTGTTCCTCTTCATTTTTCAAAGTAAAAGCGTACTCAGAAATATGTGCTGCTAATAACTTCATCTCCTGAGTGAGCGTGTTCTCAATAGGGGGCTGTTGTCTGATGCGTCGATTAGAAAGACCATGACTGGATTGCCATTCGAGCAGATGATCAAATAAATCCTCGACCATAAATCTGAGCCGCGTTACATGTTGCTGACAATCAACCAAATTATGATGTAGTAACAGCCCTTTTTGTGTTCTGTCGTTATACAGCTTATTGAACAAGTAATCGAACTGGCTGTTTGTGATTGATAGACCGAGATGATCTCCTGCCACAGCTTCAATCGTGTGTGCTTCATCCAAAATGACAGTGTCGTAATCCGGTAGAATGCTGCTCCCCTCACGGCGTAAGGCAAGATCAGAGAAAAATAATGCATGGTTTACCACCAACACATCAGCATTCCAGACACGTCTGCGCGCACGATAATAAAAACATTCATTATAAGTTCCACAGCGTTTTCCCAGACAGTTACCATGTTCACTTTGAACTTCATCCCAGATTTTAGGGATAGGTCTGAACTCAAGATCAGAACGGCTGCCATCAGTCGTCTTGCGGGACCATTGGACGATCTCATCGAGCTGATCTAATTCATCCTGTCGGGAAAAAATACTACTTGCTCGATCTACGGTTCCTTTCATGCGACGGAGGCTCATGTAGTTCGAACGTCCCTTCACCAAAACTGCCGAAAATTCAACCGGCAATACCGCATTCAAAAAGGGAATATCTCGAGTAATTAACTGTTCCTGCAGACTGATGGTATTTGTGGAAACGATAAGCCGCTTACGATCTTTTCCTGTGCGGGTTTCGTTTTGTTTACAGGTTGCCAAAATCGCAGGGACCAAATAGGCAAAACTCTTACCGACACCCGTTCCGGCTTCGACCAACAGATGTTTTTTCTGTTCGATCGCAGCAGCGACTGCTTCAGCCATTTCCAGTTGCTCAGGACGGTTCTCGTATTGATCGAGTCTCTGGGCAACCTTGCCATCGTCTCCGAGAATTGAGATTACATCCGTTGTCAAAGTGGGCCTCACCTGTTGAGTTGAATCAAACGAGTGCTCAACAAATCATTTGCTGAGCACTGATTGTTTGGCTTATTTTTTACGCCGAAAGCTGACAACACAGATGTCGTCTTTTTGCATTGTGTCCTGACTGAAAGCATCCACATCAGACAGAATCCCTTTGACCAACGGTTCGACTTCTTCAGGCCCCGACTTGATAAACTTGACCAGACGATCTCGGTGATAAAGATGGTTTTCCTCATCCATGGCTTCGGTGACCCCATCCGTGTAAAACACCAGTGTGTCTCCTTTTTCCAATGTAAAGGTTTCTACATGGAAGGTCTGGTCTTTTAAGACGCCCAAAGGCATCCCTGATTTCTCTTGTGCGACTGATTCCACAGTCCCTTCTGCACTTTTTCTCAGCAGGGGAGCCATATGCCCGGCATTCACAAGCGAAACGGTGTGCTTCTTTGGATCAAGGACTGCCATTACAAAAGTAATGAACCGTAATCCGACACCACTGGAAGCAATTTCCGTATTCAACTCAGCTAAGGCTTTGTCTGCAGAAGCTTTCGATAGAACTTGATATCGCGCAGAAGCATAGAGACGCGCCATCAGAATCGCGGCCGGAACCCCTTTGCCGGCCACATCGCCTAAGGTGACCACAAGTTTTCCATTAGGGAGTTTTATATAGTCGAAATAATCACCGCCGACACTTTGCGCGGACTCGTAATAATCGAAGAACTCATATTCTTTGAATTTCGGACGACTATGAGGGAGTAACCCTAATTGAATCTGATGCGCAAATTCCAGATCACGC
>JAJDEK010000051.1 GCA_029259875.1 Planctomycetaceae bacterium | reverse complement strand
ATTCTGAAGCGAGGAGAGAAAAGGAGTCGACACTCGAAATAAACAATCCTGTGAAGATCAAAAATAGAATGAAAGGCGTGGTTTGTTTTGCAGGATACATCGAACACTTCTCTTTATGTTTGCATTGTCTTGAAGGATTTTGTGACGTACAAGGAGAGATCATTTATCAATGAGCAGGGTGGCCCATATTACGATTTGTTTCAAATCGTAATTTATCTTTAACATCAGTTTATATAAAAAACTGATTTGAATTCTTAAAACAGCTCGCGAATTTCATGTTTACCCACGTCAACTATTGGGAAAGGACGGCCTGAGGGGCCAGGCAGAACTGTATGCAGATCGAAGCCAAGGCTGTGATAAACAGTCGCCGCCAAGTCACCAGGGGAAACAGGACGATCTGCAGGAACACCACCGATGGGATCACTGCTGCCGACTACACGTCCGCCTTGAACACCGCCACCGGCAAAATAGCAGGTAAAACATTGTGGCCAATGGTCTCGGCCTCCTGCGGGATTCACTTTGGGAGTTCTGCCGAACTCTGCAACATTGCAAACCAATGTTTCGTCCAGCATCCCTCGGTCATAAAGGTCTTCAATCAGAGCGCTATAGCCCTGGTCATACATGGGAGCTACGATATTTTTCATCCCTTCAATTGAAGTGAAAGGTTTTGAACCATGAATGTCCCATGTGATTTCATTGAAGACGGTCAGGAATGTATTGATCGTTACAAAACGAACCCCGGATTCCACTAGACGACGTGCCAACAGGCAACATTGGCCGAACCGATTCATTCCATAACGTTCTCGAACTTTCTTTGGTTCCTTAGCGAGGTCAAAGGCTTCACGGGCCTGTTTGCTCGTCATCAAGCGATAAGCGGAATGGAAATTACCGTTCAAGAGTTTGGCATCTTCTGTTGATTCGAAATAGTCAATCGTGTTGTCGACCACTTCGCGAATCTTTTTACGACGTTCCAGTCGGGCCGTTCCAATTTCTTTGGGAGGCAGCAAGTCAGGAACTTTGAAGTCAGGTTTGGAAGGATCAGCCATTAGTGCAAATGGATCATGCGCTTTTCCCAGGAAACCGCCCGCTTGACCATTGGGAAGATTTCCACCGCCACGGCCCATTGTTTCCGGAAGCACGACGTTTGCTGGTAGATCTGTTTTACGTCCGCGAAGATAATCAACGACGGACCCGATGTGTGGAGTATTAATCCCGCCTGTAAATATGCGACCCGTCTGCATCATTTGCCAGCCAGCATCATGTACGGCGGCTGCGGTATGATAGCAGGAGCGAACGAGCGAAAACTTATCGGCTACTTTTGCGTGCAGAGGTAAAATTTCAGAGATATCAATTTCAGGTGAAGCAGTATGGATTGGTTTAAAAGGGCCACGTACTTCAGCGGGAGCATCCGGTTTCATGTCGAATGTATCTAACTGACTGGGGGCTCCGAGATTGAAGATCATGATCGCCGAACGGTTATCATTTTTTTTATCGACAAGACCTTGTTCTTTCGCTTCCAGGTACTGAGGCAATGATAGTCCCATTGCACCCAATGTTCCGACTTGGAGAAAGTCTCTGCGAGTGACTCCACTACAGGTATGTGCTGCTCCCTGACCAGTAAACTTCAGCATAATGCGCCCCAATATAATGGATCTGAAACAAACTTAATCGTTTAAAATCGGTCTTGTATTTATTTGTCACCAGTTAATAAAGAATGTTCGTATTATAATTATACGCGCAAGAAATTCCTTATTCGTTTATTTTTGCATATCGTAGACGCTAAGATCAACGCTGTCTTGTAGAAAACACGCATAAATTTGTATTATTTACGCATGGTGAATCCACAGACATTTCGTGATCAGTTCTTGAAACGGCTTGATAATAAACTCCATTTGGAAGAGTTATTCAATTATATTCCTGATGCGCATTTTTTTGCGAAAGACGCACAGGGTCGATTTATTAATATCAGTCAAACTTGGATGGATGTTCGTGCGATTTCCAAAGAAGCAGATATTATCGGAAAAACTGATTTTGATATTCATCCGAAAGACCTGGCACAACAATATGTAGCTGAAGATCAGCGAGTGATGCAGTCAGCCAGCCCGCTTCCCAATCAGGTCTGGTTAGTTCCCGATCGACATGGAAATCTGAAGTGGTATCTTTGCAGTAAAATTCCCTTATTCGGTGATGGTGGTAAAGTCATTGGGGTTGCTGGCGTATTACGTGATATTAAAGTTGCCGGTACTGAATTTCAGTCTTATCAAGAGTTAGACAAAGTCATTGCTTATGTGCTCGAACATTATCGTGAACGGATTCAAATTTCGGATCTGGCAGATCTCATGTTTTTGTCCGTCAGTCAATTTGATCGCAAATTCAAAAAGCTGTACCAGATTACGCCCCAGAAATATATTCTGCGTGTCAGAATCAATGCCGCCTGTCAGTCATTAACCCGGACCGAAAAACGAATTTCTGAGATTGCGTTGGAATCCGGATTTTATGATCAAAGTTATTTTACAAAACAGTTTGTTAATTTAATGGGTACCTCACCTTCGGAATATCGTAAGAAGTTTAAACACTCCGAAACCATTTCTTAAGTGTTTTACTATTTTGTTAAGCTACTGCTTACGCAATAATTTTATCGATTACATGGCCTCCGACATCGGTTAGGCGAAACCGTCTTCCACTGTATAGATACGTAAGTTTTTCATGATCCATACCCAATAGCCTCAGTATCGTTGCGTGGAGATCATTCACATGCACTTTGTCTTCAGCCGCTTTAAAGCCAATTTCGTCAGTGGCACCATAGCTGGTTCCTGCTTTGACGCCGCCTCCTGCTAGCCAGGTTGTAAAAGCATGAGGGTTATGGTCTCGTCCGGGAGTGGCCCCTTTTTGAGCAATCGGCAGGCGACCGAATTCACCTCCCCAAACTACGAGTGTTTCATCAAGTAAACCGCGCGCTGCCAGATCAGCCAGCAATGCGGCGATGGGTTGGTCGGTTTCTGCAGCGAAGCCACTGTGATTGCCTTTAATATCAGAGTGGCCGTCCCAACTACGCTGGTTTTCCATACCACCCGAATATATCTGCACAAAACGGGTGCCGCGTTCGACCATCCGCCGTGCAATGAGACATTGTTTTGCAAAGTGCTCACATTTTTTGGTGCCTATGCCGTATTGTTCCTGAAGATGTTTGGGCTCTTGGGAAATATCCAACGCTTCCGGTGCTGCGCTCTGCATACGATAAGCAAGTTCAAAGCTTTCGATCCGCGCCGCCAATTCCTGATCACCTTCATTTTGTTGGAGATGCTGACGATTTAATGATTTCAATAAGTCGAGTTGAGAACGTTGTCGTCCTTTTTCGGTGAGTGCCGATGGCGGCTTTAGGTTATCAATCGGTTCACCGCTTGGTTTCAGGTAAGTTCCCTGATATACGCTCGGCAAAAAACCGGCACCCCAGTTCAAACTTTGTCCTTTGGGAAGACCTCTTCCTAAGGGGTCTGACATGACCACAAACGCGGGCAGGCTGTCGCTTTCGGAGCCCAGTCCATAAGTCACCCAGGAACCGACGCAGGGGTATCCCATTTTAGGAATACCACAATTCATCATAAATAATGCGGGGCTGTGGTTGTTCGATTCTGTATGGCCCGAATGAATGAAGGCCATCTTGTCTACATGCTGAGACAGATGTGGAAAGAGATCTGAGACCCATTTTCCCGATTCTCCATATTGATTGAATTTAAAGGGGCTTTTCATTAAGGGCCCCACTGCATTTTGAAAGAACCCCGTTTTGTTATCAAAGCCTTCCAGAGCGACACCATCTCGTTTTTCGAGTTCAGGTTTATAGTCCCAGGTATCAACGTGGCTCGGTCCCCCATTAATGAATAACCAGATGACGGACTTTGCTTTCGCAGGTAAGTGTGCTGGTTTTGGAGCCAACGGATTTGTTGCTTTAATTGCAGGGGCAGCATTTGCTGTTTCCAGAACTCCCTCTTGTTGTAGCAAGCTGAGCAGACCCAAAGTTCCTAAGCCACTACCGGCCCGTTTAAGCAATTGACGCCTTGCCAGGAGTTGGTTCAATGAGATCGTCGGTAATTCCGATGTGGATTGTAACATCATATTTCCTCAAAGAAAAAATAGAGTCGTGAAATCTGTCCTCTATTGATTTATATTGATAATGCTGATCAATTTGGATAAACAAATTCGTTAGTGCTTAATAATGCGTGAGTAAAATCAGTCAGTGCCAGACGTGTGGCCTGCGGTTTTTTTTGTGATTCGTATGATTTTTGGTGTTGTTGGATAAACTCCAGTGAAACTGCGGCTTCACTTTTTGATGGTGCTCTTCCCAGTGCAATTTGATAAGCGCTCTCGATTGCTTTTTGGAGAGAAACCGGGTTTGTTTCGTGGATTTGTTTGGCAAACGATTGAGCACTTTCGCGAATGAACTTTGCATTCATGAATAAAAGTGCCTGCGGTGCGATCGTGGTGCTGGGACGCTGCCCGATACTCACCAGAGCCTCGGGAGCATCAAACAATTGCATCATAGGAATTAACTGGCTGCGTTTGATTTTGAAATAAATACTGCGGCGTTGACTATTTTGCTGCAGTGTACCAGGGCCATACATGGTTTTGTCGAGTCGATTTCCAATGTAGAGAATGGAATCGCGTATCGCTTCTCCCTCCAGTCTCTGAGGAGAGCGACGCCAATGTAATTTATTTTCTGGATCAACTTTTGACTTTTCCTGATCGAAATTAGTCGACTGCCGATACGTTGCACTAAGCATGATTTCTTTATGCAACGGTTTCAAATGCCAATGATGCTGGATCAATTGGTTCGCTAGATATTCGAGCAATTCCGGATGAGTGGGACGGTCTCCCTGTAGACCAAAGTCGTTGGGAGAAGAGACAATTCCACTACCAAAATGATGTTGCCAGATTCGGTTTGCCATCACGCGCGCTAGTAAAGCACCTGCTCCCTGATTGGTATCAGTGATCCAATTCGCTAAGGATGTTCTACGATATGAAGTGCTGGCTGTTTTAGGGGGGGCAATGATCCACTCTTTTTCCTGATCTGGAGATCGCATCAGGACTTGTAGGAAGCTCTGCTTTGCAACTGTCCCTTTTTGCTCGGTGTCACCCCGAGTCAGATAAAATGTTTCCTCAAAGAAGTCTTTTCCCTGGGTATGATGGCGGACAGGTTTGACCTTCGGGCCTTCACTGCAGATCATCACTTTTGTCAGCGCCGGTTGTGGTTCGGTTTTCAAGTGCTGTTTGACTTTGCCAGCGAGTGCTGCCCATTGTGGGTCTTGCTCACTGTACCAGCGTTTCAGAATCTCTTTTTGTTTTGGAGTCAGCTTGTCTAGTTTTCCTTTTTGGATAAGTTCTATGGCATTCATCAGATGTTCTGAACTGCTGGTTCCCGTTTTGACTTCGGGCGAAGAGGAACTGGTGAGTGAGAATCGTGGGTGTCCAATGCTGTGGTTCACATTATTCGTGAAGGACATTGTGATTGTGAACTCCGTCTCGCCTTCCCAATCAATTGGATTTTCCAAGTCAAAGACGATTGCCTGATCTTTTCCAATGCCTCCCAAATCTACAGCCCAGCCTGAACCGTATTGCCCATCAATGGCGCTTTTGGCTGAGAGCGTTGTTTTATTCTGTTCATGAGTCGCACGAGCATTGACTAGTTTGATGTCTTTCGCTTTTGCTTTTTTGTCTGAGACAGCTTTTGCTTTGACCTTGAATGCCGTCAATGAGAAATTGCCATTTACGGCACGTCCTGGTCCCTGTCGTGGTAACGATCGATGCGTCAATGCTTCGAGACGAATTGAGCGGATTGGTCTCACATTCGTTCGAAGCGTAAAGGTGTAATGATCCTGGTTGATATTGGGGCCACTGACGAGAATAGAACCATCGTCCAATTTCTCAAAGCGAGCTTTTCCTTTTGATGTGTGGCTCACCACTTCTGGTAATATCCACTCATCAAATTGTGCAGCATCAATTTTTCCCTGTTTCAACCAGTTATCAAAACCTGGATTGATCTGTTTCGTTTCATACTCCTTTAAGGCTTTAACCAGAGGAGCATGCGTAAGATCAAATTTGTGTTTCTTCTCTTGATATGTTTTGGGGTCGAGGTCCAGTTCGATTTCGGTGCGGACCGTTGTGGTGAATGTGGAAAGTAACCGATAGTAGTCAGCGCTGGCGATCGGATCGAATTTATGATCATGACATCGGGCGCAACCGACACTCAAACCAAGCATTGCCTGACTGGTTGTGTTGAGCATATCGTCCAGTGCATCGTAGCGCGTGCGTTCGACTTCATTCGCAGTGATCTGAGTGGGAAATACTCCTGCACCTAAAAATCCGGTCGCCATTAAAGCGAGTGGATTATCAGGGGCCATTTCATCCCCGGCTAACTGCCATTTGACAAATTGATTGTAGGGCATATCCTGATTTAAAGCTTTGATGACAAAGTCTCGATAGTGATAAGCAAAGTTTCGATCATAATCGTGTTCAAAACCATGGCTCTCTGCAAAGCGAGCGATATCCAACCAATGGCGGGCCCAACGTTCGCCATAATGGGGGCTGTCAAGCAGCCGGTCGATCAGATTTTCATACGCTTGGGGAGACTTGTCAGCCAAAAATTCTTTGACTTCGGACGGAGTAGGGGGGAGTCCAATCAAATCGAAATAAGCACGTCGGATATAAACGCGTTTGCTGACTTCCTCATTGAGAGTCAGACCTTTTTCTTCTTGCTTTGCCAAAATGAACTGGTCTATTTCATTTCGACTTCGGTTGCTGTGCTTAGCTGTTGGGATCGTGGGAGCACTTAAAGGTTTAAACGACCAGAAATTCCGGTCATCGTCTGTGATGACTAGCTTCTCAGAGCCAGATTTACTGGAAGTCGCCAGGGGTTTGTCATAAGGGGCTCCCAGATCAATCCATTTTGCCAGACTGGCAATTTCCTTTTCAGAGAGTTTTTTTTCTTTCAAAGGCATGTAAGGTTCTTCGCGGTGTTCAACCAGTGCCATCAAGTAACTTTCTTTGGCACTTTTTTCGATCATTCCACTGTCTAGCAGTTTTTTGCGATTGGCAAGATCAAAGTCTCCCTTAACAGATTTCCCGCCATGACATTTCAGACACTTGGCGACCAATAATGGACGCACCTCTTTTTTGAAGAGTTCAAGCCCCTGCTGCATTCGTCGGGCATGGTCAGGGGGCAGTGTCTCTTTCTTTTCTGCTGCAGAGAGAAAAGAGGGCCACACGATTCCGAATAACAGTATGAGCGCGATTAGCGTATTTCGCATCAATGCCTCGTCGTTTTGAATATTAATAAGGTGAGTTTTCAGGGAGTGAATATCTTTAGTTTCTATGTCACAATAAATCAGTAGAGAAATCAATCAGGAATTAGGTTTTCCGGATTGATAAAGCTTTAAAATATCGTCAGCAGATAAAGCACGTCCGAATAACGCAAATTCATCCAAACGTCCGTTTAAACTTCGAATACTATGTTCGCCTGTGTGTTCCTGTGGTCGCCAGTTACCGATTTCCGCAGGGCCGATTACCAGAGGAATCGGGTTTTCAAGTCGGTGATGGCTCACGGGTAAGCCGTCCAGATAGTGGATCACTTCTTTTTTCTGATGATCGTAGACTGTCACCAGAAAAATCCAACGGCCTAAATCAGTTGGTTTCAAAACCACCGGTGAGAAATAGTTTTTGCCTGCTCCCTCTTTGATTCCCAGAATGATTTCGCCTTTATCGCTTAACTGCCAGTGTGGATTACCGGGGTTGTAACCATCGGTCAGCATGAGCGAACTGAGCCAACGATCAAAACCTTCAATTCTTACCCACGCCATTAATGTGAGAGACTGATATTCGCCGGGAACATGCAGGCGAACTCGGTCACTGGTGCGTTTGAATTCCAACGCACGTTTCTGAGGCCAGCGTCCTGACGTCCATTGACAACCCACAATTGCCCCATCGACTGCAGATTCATTGTGCTGACTTTTGCTGCTGAGCGTTCTTAACCAGTTGGCTGTCTCTTCAAAATCGTAATAAGCGATCAGTGACGGGTCAGTTTTAAGATGCGCATTTTGCTCTTGCCAGCGGGTAAATTGCTGTTGCTGTTGTTGTTCTGCTAGATGCGATAGTTCTTCAAGATTGATTAACGGTAAAATCTCCTCTGTTAAGCGATTGATGATACCTTGTTGATCAAACTGCACGCCTTCCCCGGTTTTTAAACTTTGAATTTTGGAACGAGTTGTTTGTTTATCAGATGAATGTAACTCAACCAAACCATCGATGACTTGGACCTGACCGCTGCCTGATGGTTCGAGAGATAGTGTGAATTCCGTACCTAAATCGACGACATTCAAACGTGATGTTTCAATTGTAAATCCATGAGCCTGTTCAGGAACGGAGGCCCGGACTTTTCCATATTTGCAGAAAGCTTTGAGTGGGGAAATTAGTTCAAACGCAGCAGGACCTTCGATAAGGACTGAGGCACCACTGATCAACTCCACCTGAATCGTTCCTTTTTTAAGCTTCAACCAGCCCGCAGAGAGACCGGCACCGGTTTGCAGATTGCGAGGAGTGTCCCATTCGACGCCAACTGCTTGCGTTAAAAGGGCAATATGATCTGTTTTTGGTGAGTTCGTTTCACTTTCAGATTCGGTTGAGGGGGAATCTGCGATTAATGGTTCTCTATCTGGACGTGTATTCCAGCCAGCATAGTAAGCCAAAGACAACAAAAGCGTTGCTGCTACGAGTGAAGAAACCAGTAATAGTAGAAAACGGGGGGTTCCCAGTCTGGTATGCTGCTCGATATGTGTCGAATGTGGAATCCAATCATCAGATTCTTTGGTCTCTGTCGCCCAGACGGACAGACCGGAATGCACTCGCATGTAATCTATATAACACTGGCGCTGTTCCGGATCTTCTTTAAGTAGTCGCTCCAATTCTGAATGTTGTTCCTGTCTGATGTTTCCCTGCAGAAACGCGTCAATAAGTTGGATTAACTTGGCATTTTGAGAAGGAGTTTTCTTCATGAGCCTGCCTCCGGAGAATGAAGTGACTGTTGCATGCAGTCCATGAGTCGAAGTCGCAAGCGAGATAACTTCTTATAAATTGCATCGCTGGAGCGCCCTAGTTGTTCGGCAACATCTTTAATTGTGCGTTGTCCGTGGTAACAATCCAGAATGAGTTGTTTGTTTTCACTATCAAGTTTTTGAATGCAGTCATCGAGTGCCTGCTTTTGTTGATCCGTTTCGGAGAGTGAGTTTGTTTGTTGTTCCGCTATGAGTGAAAGGACTTCTTCAGAAAAATAATGCCGATCCCGGCTTTGGACACGCTGAAAATTTTTCACTTCATAAAAAGCAATTCCACAAGCCCATGCAGAAAAGCTCTGTTCTGAATCAAAGGTGGACCATTTTCGCCACAAAACCAGACAGGTTTGCTGAAAGACATCCTCTGCATCGGTCTGGTGAGGCAGTAATGTCCCGATGAAACCACGAATCAGGCTATGATGTCTGGCCAGCAATGAAACAAATTGCTCATTAGGAATCTGGCCTGAGCCTGTTTCTGTGTTTTGATGTAATTCCGATGAATGGTCCATAATAATAATCGTACACAGGTCTCAAAATTGGACGGAGATAAACGAATTTATATAATTGAATCCTTTGACACAGCTTTTAGAACTTGATGTAAGTTCATAATAAAATAGGGTTTATGAGTTAGAACTCAAAATATTATTATTTCTCTGAGACAATACTTTTCTGACTGAAAAAAATGGGTGATACTACTAGTTTTGTCGTTCAAAAGTATCGTCTCTATCTTATCCGGTTTTCGACGAAATGGGAGATCCATATCTTGGTTTTGATTTAGCCTAAGACACTATACAGATAGTTTATCGATACTGTCGGCCATTCTAACTGGATTCGCAAATCTGACTTGCTGCGCCACTTGCGAGTTTATTGTAGAACGGGTAATCTCCTTGGGTTATTATTTAACAATTCCCCTGCTCGTCTAGACCGGTCGAGTGGTCTTCGAATCTTCACCGCATTAGTAAATCGATCAGAGTGGTATAAATCCATGCAGGAATCAGTGGATGCTCAAAGCCGAGTCGTCATTACAGGAATTGGTTTAACGGCTCCGAATGGCAACAATTTAGGAGAATTTCGGCAAAGTTTGTTGGAAGGCCGTTCTGGCGTAGTCGATTACAATATTCGCTACATGGGAGATGTCCTAGCCGGTGTCTGTGATTTTGATGAATTAAGGTATCAAAAGCGAAAAGAAGTCCGTCGGGGAACGCGTGCAGGATCGATCGCCATTTATTGTGCGAATGAAGCGGTCAATCAATCCAAACTGGATTGGGAAAATGTGGCCCGAGATCGCGTAGGCGTCTATCTGGGAATTACCGAACACGGAAACGTAGAGACCGAAAATGAGGTCTACGAGATTTCCCAGTTTGATTACGACACCAAAGTCTGGTCTCATCACCACAATCCAAGAACGGTCGCCAATAATGCGGCGGGTGAAGTCACGCTGAATCTGGGAATTACGGGCCCACATCTGACTTTGGGTGCCGCTTGTGCCGCTGGGAAT
>JAJDEK010000006.1 GCA_029259875.1 Planctomycetaceae bacterium | reverse complement strand
TTCCGACTCAACACTTTTGAAGCAGTCGGCATCATTTCAAAATCGGTCGTTTATATTTTGTACAACGTTTCACCACTTCAAGAACGACTTTTATTACAAACGATTTATTCATAGCAAGCTACTGCTTCGCATCACTGTAGGTTGATAGCACTCTTCACTCTGGATCAAAAGATCCTTCAGGCTATGTAAGCCCGCTGAAATCAGCTCCTTGTGCACCATCTATAGCAAACAGTCTTACCACGAAGCCCTCAAAACAAACCTAGAGTAGATGTTAATGTTATCCAAACCAACTGGCTTCAGGAATCGATTCGGAATTCAAGTCGCATAACAACGAATACCTCGCCAAAATCCCAGATACGATTCCGCCGTTTTAGTGACCATATTACCACTACATCAAATTTTCACTAGAATTTGATTGACATTTTCTCAAAACTCTTTACAAACAATTAATCTAATGTATATTAATGGACTAACGTATTAATCGTCTGTGATATTCAAACACGACTCAACATGTCAGCCAAAACCTCTAACTTGTAACACTTTAGCTAAACTATTGACTTTAGGAAACAGGTCTTTTGCATTCATATTAGATAACAAACGTTTTCTTATTAATTACGGGTCCTTTTCATTTTTTATAAGGAAAAAGCATATGAAACATTCACAAAAGTACGGTTTTACATTAATTGAACTACTCGTAGTCATTGCCATTATTGCCATTCTCATTGCACTGCTGTTACCGGCGGTGCAGCAAGCCCGTGAAGCAGCACGGCGCTCGTCATGCAAGAACAATTTTAAACAACTGGGATTGGCATTACACAATTATCATGGCACCCATGGCGTGTTTCCTTATGGAGTAATGGAAGAAGGCACCTTTCACGGACGTGACACCTGGATGCAACAAGTGCTTCCATATATCGAGCAGGCCGCTATGTATAATCAGTATATGAGCTGGCCGGGGCGATGGGTGATGGATACTCCCCCTGAGATCAAAGACCAAGCAATTGCAGTTTTAATGTGCCCATCGGAAGCTTCTCATATTGCTTTTGGCGGCGGGGGAGGCACACGCTCTGGAGGCCGCGGTTTTCAGGGGAGCTATGTGGTATGTGCGGGGGACCAACCAATCACTTATGGCACTGACTCTGGAGGAATATTTCACTCTATTTCCAGCTATCGAATGCGAGACATCGTTGATGGTACTACAAACACGGCATTTATCAGTGAAACGCTCATCCGTGGAAAAACCGGTGGAGGGTGGGGAGCCGCCGGAGGTTATTGGGGCGGTGGCAGAGGTGGAGGATTTGGCTTTACAACACTTGAGCCACCCAATACATCGATTCCCGATGAAGTCTGGTCATGTAAGAGTGAAACGTTTCCAAATTCACCTTGTTCAAGCCAGACCAATTACAATTCTCCCCGCAATTTCGCAAGAAGTTATCACACGGGAGGCGTTCATTTAGCACTGGCTGATGCATCAGTGCGTTTTGTCAGCAGTAACATTGATCGCACCTTGTTCCAGAACCTTGGTACTCGACGAGGTGGTGAGGTTATTGGAGAATTCTAATCGATTCCATTTACTTGTTCGGTTCGAGCTCAAGCGTATCTTTCCCCAAACAGGATTGTGGTACGCTTGAGCTGAATACGGTGTGAGTAACTGGTGGAGTTTTGTCCCTTTGTAGAAGGGGAAAAATAATCTATTCACTTCCAACACTGCGAATAGCCGTCTGACAATACAGCCTTGATAAAGCACTAGAAATCGCTTGAACGGTCAAACAACACCCATCACCTCTCTATTTAATTAAATTGAAAGCATACTTCGATGAGCACTTTTGCAGATCGGTTTATTTCCTGCGCTGTCGTTTTTTTTCTCACTTCTATAATTACAGGATGTGGAGGTAGCAGTGAGGGACCTAAACTTGTCACTGTTTCCGGAAAAATCACCTTGAACGATGCTCCTCTGCCCAATGGAGATATTATATTCCGTCCTGCAAATGGTACGGGACACGCCTACGCCGGTAAAATCACTGACGGGAACTATTCCATAGAAACAGAAATCGGAGAAAAAAGAGTCGAAATCAAATCGATGCGGGAAGTCCCCGGAAAGACAACCGAGGATAATCCGGGTGAAGTCGTCAATGTGCGTGAGCAGATCGTTCCGACAGAGTACAATTCAGAATCAACACTTAAAACTACTGTTCCAAAAGAGGGATCAAGTAACACAGACTTTCAATTGAAGGGAGATCCTCCCAAACCAAAAAGCTGAACTACGACCAGTCTTCAACCAACAGTAGTCCAACTCACTATGCCAAAACCTGTTTCAGGAAGTTAGCA
Source organism: Planctomycetaceae bacterium (assembly GCA_029259875.1). Lineage (GTDB taxonomy): Bacteria > Planctomycetota > Planctomycetia > Planctomycetales > Planctomycetaceae > Gimesia. Next base: position 7,152 of record JAJDEK010000006.1, on the reverse strand, counting down.
AAGCTTCAATCCTGTATCGACGACGGGCAGATACTGTTTTTCGCTCCCAACATCGCGAAAAGCAATCTGACAAGAGGGCCTTGATAAAAACATTAGCGCCTTATACCCTAATATCAGCCAAATCTTCGGACTAGTTATGTTTTCTCTATTCCTTTCTCCGAACGTCAATCAATAATCAAACGGGCATCATATGAGCGATAAAATCCGCTGGGGTATTCTGAGCACTGCGAAAATTGGAACTGTACAGGTTATTCCCGCGATGCAAAAAGGGCATTTCAGCGAAGTGACTGCCATCGCGTCACGAAATTTGGCGCAAGCGAAACAAGTCGCCTCAAATTTAGGAATTGTGCATGCATATGGATCTTACGAAGAACTTTTAGCAGATCCTGACATCGATGCAATCTATAACCCGCTGCCCAATCACTTGCATGTTTCCTGGTCAATCAAAGCCATTCAGGCAGGCAAACACGTTCTCTGCGAAAAACCAATCGGGCTATCATCTGAAGAAGGCCAAGAACTACTCGACTGCGCCAAGGCACATCCTGAGCTGAAGGTGATGGAGGCCTTCATGTATCGCCACCATCCCCAGTGGCAGTTAGCAAAAAAGATGGTACAGGATGGAAAAATTGGAACACTGCAAACCATCCAATCTTTTTTCTCCTACTTTAATGACGACCCTCAAAATATACGTAACCAAGCTGAACTTGGTGGAGGTGGCTTGATGGATATTGGCTGCTATCCAATTTCACTTTCGCGATTTATTTTCGATACAGAACCCAAACGCGTTTTTGGACTTGCCGAATATGACACAACGCTCAATACAGATCGGCTTGCTTCAGTAACTTTGGAGTTCCCTAATGGCACATCCACATTCACCTGCTCTACCCAACTCAACCCTTACCAGCGCGTGCACATTCATGGCACTGAGGGCAGAGTGGAAATAGAAATCCCCTTCAATGCCCCTATAGATCGACCATGCAAAATCTGGCTTCAGACAGGAACGGAAATTGAAGAAATTGATGTAGAAGTTTGCAATCAATACACGCTTCAGGGAGACTTATTTTCCCAGGCGATTCTCAATAACACGCCAGTTCCCACACCACTTGACGATGCTATTTTCAACATGAAAGTTATTGAATCAGTTGTGGAAAGCAATCGCCGGGGAGGTTGGGTCACTCTATAACACAATGTGCTAATGGCCCTATTACCAAGCCTGATAGATTCAACAGTTTAAATGTTAAATGACATACGAAAAAATGAACACCGATTCATTTGAAAGCGCGCACAGAGAGCCATGCCCGTTCAATTTTGTTTCTCGTATTCAACTCCTGACACATTAATTACATGGCAGGGACCGTGATTATCTGGGAGCAAGTACCATGATCATATTCCTGCCACTGGCCATTGCGGGAGACTGTTCCACTTTAGCCAAATCAGAAAGTTGCTCCTGGATTTCTCCCAGGATCGTTCGTCCAAGTTCATGATGCGCGTTTTCACGACCACGGAACATGATATTAAACTTGACCTTGTCTTTTTGCTCCAGAAATTTTCGGGCACTTTTCAGCTTAAATTCAATGTCATGTTTTCCAATTTTCGGACGCATCCGAATTTCTTTGAGATGCACATGATGTTGCTTCGTATTTTTGCTGGTCTTTTTTTTACGCTCGTATTTCAGCTTCCCATAGTCCATAATTCGACAGACAGGGGGTTTTGCATCAGAGGCAACTTCAACCAGATCGAGATTTGCATCCATCGCCAGTTTTAAAGCATCCGCTGTGGGAATCACTCCTAATTGTTCCCCGTCTTGATCAACGACCCGTACCGGACTAATCCGAATCTGGTCATTAAGTCTCTGCGTTGTTTCGATTGCTTGTTTCTCCTTGTAATGTAAAAAAGTGGGTTTCGCGCCTTGCCCAGAAGAAAAGCCTAACCTTCCAGCAATACACACTGGCTTAATTATAGTCTCTATGAAAAAAAGAACATCTCCAAAGAGATGTTTATTAGCAGTGACCAGAGCTCGAGAATGCCTTCTGGCTAAACTATATTACTATATCTTAAGTTATATCAATCCTGAAAGACAGACAAGTAACACTGATACACTATTTTTAGTGAAATTCTGAGGTTTGCCGAAAACTTCCCGCCCTAGGGAGCTTCTGCGTTATTCTCGGAACCTGAAGCCTGACGCTGATTAAGGGCTTCCCAGTCATTCCCTTTTAAGGGAAATCGTTGTACTTCACCAGAAAAGTCCCTTAAATTTCGCCTTTTCACTTCGGGAAGTGGAACAGGTTTCCAACGAGGCCCAGATTCCCGGTAATCTTTAAAAGGGTCCTTTTGACGTGAACCACCTCGAGAGGGGAACTCGGGAGTTTGGTTCTGGCGAGCGGTTCTCAACGTGGGAGCTTCTTCCTGTAAACCCATAGGGCGAAAATTCATATCAGGTTGACCAGAAGAGCGTGGAGCAACTTGTGAAGCCGGATCTTCCGACTCAAAATTGGCCGGATCCAAATCTGGTTGGAAGTCATTTTTGGGTTCTGGAGGGATTCCTTGAGACGCTTCTGACTGCTGAGTAGATTGATTGTCTCTTTGAATCGAGTCCAAGTTTTGAATCTGACTTTTCGAGTCAAATGCTTGTCTGAACTCGATCGCTTGAATGTCTCCCTCAACGGGAGGGGCGGCGGCTTCACCCGTCGTTCCTGGAACCGGAGGCACAAAATTCCCAGGAACTGGTTCAGGAGCAGGTTGCAGGTTCTCCTCAGGTACTTCGCCAGGTACTAATAATTGAGGGTAAATTCCTTGACTTAGGTTTCCAGTATAAGCAGGAGCATCAACAATTGTTCTTACACGACCACGTAAGCGATCCCGCTCCGCTGCGTCGCGATAAGCTTTTTCAGGCCAGCCCCCTTCTGAGAGATAAATGTTGTTATAAGAGAGCAATGACCCTTTTTCAAACTGGACGTTTTTGATCGCCAGAGAATATTCCACCAACGATCGGTAATAACTTCCGTCTGCTTCTGCCTGACGGCGTTGTGATTCCAACAGCAAATCTAGTGTTGCATTATCAGAATCATAGGCGGCCTGCATCGCAGCCACTTCCTGTCTGGCAGCATGCCGACGGTTAAAGTTGGTTTGCAAAACGGCATACGCACGATCAACATCTGCAATCGCATTACTTAAACTTTGTACGATCGCTCGTTCCTGCTCGTGCAGAATCGCTCGATCACGTGCTAACTGTAATTCGGCAAAACGCATCGCTGCATGCGCCTGTCTTTTTCCCAATGGCACAGAAAGTTCGAGCCCCAACTGCCATTCCTGAAAATCACCGTCGAACAGATTATTAAGCGCTCCCTCAAATCGTCCCGTTTGAGAGCCTTCTTCCAGAAAATTGCGTCCAAAACCACGCCAGCGGTAACGACCAATCAAATCTAATTCTGGTTTCATGAAGTTCTTGTTCGCTTCCAGTTCGAGCTCTCGCTTTTTGATCTGCCAACGTTGGCGGCGGATTTCCGGGCGACGTTCCAGAGATTCAATTAATGTTTCTTCCCAGTCAAACTCGACACGAGCCAAAGAAGGCTCATCCGCTGGTCGAATTAATCGTCCATCATTAATGGAAATTCCCATCAGCATACGTAATCGACGTTCTGCAACATACACACCGTGATTACTTTGAAAGCTTCCGCCCTGACTACCATTATTAGTATGTGTTCCATTCAATAACCGACCACTCAAGGCATTTTCAACCTCAGCCTGATAGCGGTAATATTGTTCGCGCGCCTGAGCTTCTTTTTCCGCTTCTCCACCTCGTCGACCATTTACATACAAAGCATGTATTCTCCGCCAGGTTTCTAAAGCAGAATCGCGGGCCATAATTTTCGCATCGAGATCTCGATAACCAAAATAGAGATCCCAGTAGGCATTCTCCACATCACTCACGAGATCCCGAACTGAGATTTCAAATTCTCCCAAGCTGATATCCGTGTTGATTCGGGCAATGATCACACCATTCACGACACCGGGAGTGTTACTTGGACCTGCCAATTGATTAAAGTCTATTCCGCCACCTCTTAAGAGAGGATGTCGAAATTCCATTTCAATGTTGTTCTGATAAGCGTGTGGAAACTGGTTACCAGGAGAGTTGTTCGCATCATAATCGATATAATCTCGAACCGTAAACTCGGTACCAGTCATGGCTCGTTTTGTTAACTGAGCCTGAATGACCATGGCGTCTTGTCTTAAAAGTCGAGTTCCACCACCAAAGAAGACGTTGTTGAGTGCTTTGTCGTTCTTTTCAAAAAAGGTACTTGCCGAAAGTGTGGTATCATAAGCGCTAAGAGCACCTTCCACACCGTAGCGAGGATCAGCCTCGACAATTGCAGCATCATATTTTGTATGAACGGCAGCAGGCGTATTTAACGCAACTCCACCGACATCACCCAACACTTTGGAATTCTTCAGAGCCAAACGCACTACTTCTTCCAAAGAGAGTTCCCAATAGTCTGGTGTCGTCGAACTGGAAAGTCTTGCTGGCGCCTGAGTGCCAAACGTGTCTCCTTCATCGACTTCATCTACATTAGGATATTCGATTTGAGTAAGAGCTTGTTGGTAAAGTTCTTCGCTTTCTACAAACTCTTCTTGTAGAGAAGTCTCCAGGAAACGGCTGCACCCTGGGCCCATCATTACAATTGCCGCTAACAGAAGCACAATCCGGGCCATTAAACAGTTCATTGATTAACCTTGGTCAAATTGGACCATGAACAAAAAAACTATACACTCTCTCAACTCATCGGCATTAGACTACGCCCCCCCAAAGTAAATTTTCGACACATTCGTAACATTCCGCACAATCGGACAATCAGAATATTCGGCCAACTAAACCCATTCTCCTTATTCCTCACATTTGCCCCAAAACCTACTAAAAGCTGAGTATGAAGGTCTGTAGTATTGGGAAAACCAGATAGCCTGCGCAACAATTTAAAGTTACACACTAATTACTTTGATAAGCCTCTCCTCTTTTCAGGACTTAACCAGAGTACAGCTCCCACAACTGTGATAGGATAAATTGGAGCTATATACTGAACTTAGAATGTATGGCCGAGCAGATGATGGCGAAACATTTACAAAACCCTCATTCATACAAATCGCATGACGACTGATGAATCCTCTTCAATAGAAAACATCTGGCAAGAGATTGAAGAGCTTGTTCTGGGGCTAGCTCAACTCTCCAGGACTGAGATTTCGAGTCAAAAATTTTACTCGGAACTGCTCGAACGAGCTATGCGCGGTGTGTCTGCCCTGGGTGGTCTCATCTGGATTCCTAATTCTGCGGGGATTCTGGAACTCCAAAACTGCCTCGGTTCGAATCCGGAATCAAATCCGAGTACACCTTTAAGCCAAGAAGAAATCGAACTCCACCGTCTTCTGCTAAAAGAAACATTACAGAAAAACCAACCCACAACGATTGCAGCACACTCCGGACTATCAGAGCAACATCAGGGAAAGAACCCGATTGGTGAAAATCTTATCCTATGCCCACTCGCTGTTGAAAATAATCCCACAGCGAATACTGGGATTTTGGAAATCATTCATCATCCTCCGAAATCATACGCAGCGCAAGATGGTTATCTCAGATTCATTAGTGCCTTATGTGAGCTTTCCGAAGATTATTGTCAGCACCAGCAATTGCAAAAATTGCAGCAACTGGAAACCCTCTGGGAGCAGTTTGAACGTTTCTCAGAACACGTCCACTTACATTTAAATTCGCAACAAACCGCTTATATCATCGCCAATGAAGGAAGAACATTAATTAACTGCGACCGGCTTTCTGTTCTGCAACGTACCGGTCAAACATACCGCCTGATTGCAGCTAGTGGTGTGGATGTCATTGAACGCCGATCAGAGTCTGTTCAACGCCTGGAAAGCTTGGTGGACTGCATTCAATCCACGAACCAACCTTACTGGATCATGGAAGCAGGACAAAAATATCCTCCCCAGATTACAGAATCCTTACATACATATCTTGATCTGGCCTCTTCACGATCATTAATGATCTTTCCATTGAGACATATTATAGAAGAACAGATAGACGATGTAACAGAACCCAGCCAGGTGAAGCAGCCTGCTTCAGAACAGCTTGTTCTAGGCGCCATCGTTGTGGAACAATTTCATGAAGTCGGTTCCGACAACACTTTGCTGGATCGTGCATTGGCCGTTTCACGTCATGGGGGAACTGCATTATTTAACGCATTGCAGTTTGAAAGCTTCCCTTTTTTTCCAGTCCTGAAATATTGGTCTCATTCGCCGATTCGCAAAAAAAATATGACGTGGCGAAATGCCATCACCGGTATGATCATTCTAGCACTGATATGCGCCGTTCTTATTTTGACTCCAGTTGACTTTACGATTGAAGGTTCTGGAACACTCCAACCTGTCGACCAGCAAAATGTGTTCGCTACAGCAGATGGAATCGTTGATCAAATACTCGTTCATCAGGGAAAACAGATTCAAGCAGACGATACTCTGATCATTTTACGAGACTCTGATTTAGAATTGGAATTCAGCCGTGTAAGAGGAGAGATTCAAACGACCCAAAAGCGTTTAGCAGTCATTCATGCGGCGAGATTAGAATTGAATCCAAGCGATGTTAACGCATTGCAGCACGCAAATCGGCTGACTGCAGAACAAGAAGAATTGAATGAACGCCTCAAGAGCCTGGAAGAACAACTTGCCTTACTTAAAAATCAACAGGACGCATTGACACTCAAGAGTCCGATTAGTGGTGAAGTATTGACTTGGGACTTACAGGAAAAATTACTGGCCCGGCCGGTGCAGCGTGGCCAGAGACTTTTAACGGTTGCTGACTTGAAAGGGCCTTGGGTTTTAAAAATGCAGGTGCCCGACTCGGAAATCGGTCACGTGCTCGAAGCCCAGAGGCAGAATCAGAACCCTCTAAACGTTTCATTCCTGCTGTTAGCCAATCCAGGTCAAACCTATCAGGGATCTATTGAAAAAATTGCAGCGACTGCTGAAACGGACGAAGAAGGAATTCCGACAGTACAAGTTACAGTGAAACTGGACCATGAATTAGTCAAAGACTTGAGGCCAGGTGCCTCGGTTCTCCCACAAATCGACTGTGGAAAGCGTTCTTTAGGATACGTC
>JAJDEK010000500.1 GCA_029259875.1 Planctomycetaceae bacterium | reverse complement strand
TGAATGAGTTTCTGAAACGCATTGTTTTGAGGGACGGTAGCTTTGGGAGCTCCCTCCGCTGCTTTCTTGTTTTGATCCCCGCTTACCGACTTTGGTAGGACAACTCCCGTCATCAAAACAAAAGTGATAATAGTTGAGGATGTGAGCCTTGTTGACAAGGTATTCTGAAAACTCATATCGAAGCTCCTATGCTATTTGAGCATTCTTGCGGAACAGATAGTTCTACCACTTCACTGGATTTGAAAACAGTCCTTACACCTTGGGAAATTATTTCTCATAATGTGCTCATTGCAATTAAAGAGGCAATTCGAATGAACTTCTAATTGATTTTAGTGAAACAATAGAGCTAAGCTAGTCAATTCAAACGATATTAAGGCATAGTTGGTAATTACGGGGACCGTTATCGCTAGACTCCGGTTGCTCTTACGTTTCCTTTTGCTTTCTGACATCCTCAATTGCTCGTAGAGACTTTCATTGATGTTGATTCCCGTGGCACCCCCAGGCAAACCCGAAAGCCATCACGGGAGTCTGAATAGGTGACACTGGCAATGCCGAGTCGAACGGCGCAGCGTGCATTGCCTGGAACATCATAGAAATTACCTCCCCGACAGACCGGTTTTAATACAGAGCGTTGTTTGGCATCTGCATAAAATACGTCTTCGTGTCCGCCTTTGGGATCAAAGTGGTCGAGGGCAAATTCCCAGACACCGCCGCACATGTCAGCCAGTCCAAATCCGTTTCGTCCTCTTTCTCCATAATGATCAACGGGCGAGACCATCGGATAGCCGTCACTCCAGATCAGCTTGGATCCAGGCCAGACAAAATCTGCGTTCGGTAGAAAATCAATAGCCGAAATATTCAGTCTGCCTTTGGCATCATTTAAATCGTTGCCCCACCAGAAATAACTGCTGTCACTCCGCCCGCCGCGACAGGCATAGGCCCATTCCGCTTCCGTTGGTAGGCGATAAACCAAACCTTTCGGAAGAGATTCGGCGTCGCGTTCTTTTTTAGTTAGCCATGCACAAAACGCTTTCATATCATTATAGCTTACACAGACGACGGGGAAATTATCCTGTTCTTTCACGCCATGATTGGGATCGCGCCAGCTTTTATCAGGCATCGACAGCCAGGGATGCGGAGGCCCACCCATGCCAATTCTGGGAATCCATTTTGGATCGAAACATTGTGTGACTCCACCTGGTTTTTCCGCATCGGTGACATACCCTGTTTCATCGGTAAACTTCCGAAACTGTCCCACGGTCACTTCGGTGCGCCCCATCCAGAAGCCATCTTTCACTTTCATCAGTCGGGGTTCACCTTCGTAAGCTTCTCGATATCCGCCTCCCGAAGAGAATTGCGCACCGCCTTCTTCACTCACGGCCCATTTCTTTTCGGCAGCCGTACTGCCCATTTTGAATTCACCTTCTGGAATGTAAACGATCTCAAGATTATTATCGCCACCCAGTTGAATGTTCCTGGCTGTCTCCGGAACGGGCTCTTTCGCATGGACCACATCCACAAACACACCAAATCCTAAAACGGCTACGATGAGCACTAAGGTAGAATCGAACAAGCATTTTGTATTGGTGAATCTCATGAGGTATATTCCTTTTGAATTACGATTCGTTGTTCTAGTGTCTCACTGGGCAAATTTGATATCGCATTTGTCTTTAGTACAATGTACCGGGCAGATATTCCAAAAACAACCACTTTGCTTACGCTTAACCCAAGATCAGGTTTGGAACTAAAAAATTGCCACGATTTTTTTTATAGTTCTCGAAACCAATTATTTATCAAGGTCCCGATGGCGTTGTTTGGAAGCCAGAACTGATTTGTAAAACTGGCCGAGTTTGCGTGATTCCTGCCGACGCTCGTGAAGAGATTGAGAATTACGGGCCTGTTCCGACTGTAGTTTCAGATAGTTTTTAAGTCGTCTAGGACTAAGTTCACCTCGTTCAATGGCGTCTTGTACGGCGCATCCGGGGTCTCCGTTGTGACCGCAATTTCGAAATCGGCATGACTGTGCCAGTTCTATAATTTCATCAAATACTTCGGCGACACCCTCTTCACAGTCTGCGAGCTGCAACTCACGCATACCGGGTGTGTCAATCAATAGGCCACCAGAATTCAGCCGGTGAATCGAACGAGTAGTCGTAGTGTGCCGGCCTTTTGAGTCGTCCTCGCGGATTCCCTGTGTTTTCAATGTCTCAGCTCCGAGTGACATGGCTAGTGTAGATTTACCGACTCCCGATGAACCGACAATCGCCACTGTCTGATTCATTCGACACCAGTCTGAGAGTACGCTCACTTGTTGTGAGTCGCGGGCATCAACCATTTCCACAATTAAACCAGATTTGAGATGCGACGCCTGTTGCCGTAGCAGATCTGAATCTTCAGCCAAATCAGACTTTGTCAACACCACGACCGAGTCTACTTGCGCCTCGCTGGCAAGTGCAAGATAGCGCTCCAATCGCGAAAAATTGAAATCATGGTTACACGAACTGACTATAAAAAGTGTATCGATATTCGCCGCAATGAGTTGCGATTTCGCTTGTTCGCCTGCTGCCTTTCTTGCAATGAGTGAATCTCGTTCAAGCCGTCGTATGCCGCGATGAGTGAGCGCATCTAGCAGCAACCAGTCGCCGACGGTCACCTCGCCGCACGGCTCAGTTAGCGCTATCGGCAGCGTCAGCTCTTCGCTTGCACTCAGGAGCAGCACTTGGCTACCAAGATGGGCTCCAACGCGAGCAACAATACAGTCTTGCATTTCGGAAATCAATAACTGTTGCTCGAAGCAACGTTTCCAACCAAGATCGTGAGGTGTATCAAAATCCATAATTCGACACTCCAGGAGAGAATAATCCGTAAACGGATGACACCAGACTGAATCATGAGGTTCACTAAGAAAAAAATAAGGGTTCCTCTCTAGAATCGGGCGACTGGACTACATAGGGAGCTTGACTCGCCGAATTAGAGTCTCTATATTTTAACTGACTATATAGTCAGTTAAAAGGGTGGGAGCATGATCCTAAGGACAGACGATGAGACCCCAACGAGGCAAGCAGAAACTACTCGATGCTGCAACAAAATTATTTGAGTCGCAAGGCTATTTCTCCACCACAGTCGAGCAGATTACGGAGGAAGCCGGTGTCTCCAAAGGGTTGGTCTACAACTATTTTAGTAGTAAGGAAGAGCTCCTGGCGGGGCTCATTGAAGCTGCCACTAGTCAAATGGCATTGGTGGCGGAAACTCTGGTTCCGAGTGAATCGATTGAAGAATCGCTATCACGTTTCTTGGATCAGTTCCTGAGTTTTCTCAAAGCGGAAAAACGATTTCTCAAGTTGCAGCTGACGTTAATGTTAATGCCCGAGTTGAAACAGGTCGTCATAGAGCCGCAACAAAAAAGAGCAGCTTTGTTGTTGAGTATGCTGAGTGATTGGTTTCGGCAGGCGGGTATTAGCCAACCGAAAGGGAAGGCACGACTCTTTCTGGCGATGTTGGACGGGGTCGCGTTGCACTACCTGTGCATCTACGAGCAATACCCCATTAACACGATGAAACCACAACTGATGCAGGCCGCTAGAGATATCTGCCGAGTCGAGGAATAAGGAACAGATCATGATACAAGTAAAAAAAATGGGATCGACGGACCCTCTAATTCACTTGAAGAAGCAATACATGCTTCAAACGACAGCGCCGCTGGATGGGATGTGGTTGTGTGGATTTGTACCAATGGCGAGTCACTTCAGTTTTTATGATGATAATGAGCTTGTTGGTTTCTTCTGTGTGAATGATGAAGGGTATCTGTTGCAGTTCTTCGTGAACCAGAACTATCAGAATCAGTCGTCGCAGCTATTTGAATCAATATTACACGGAGATGACTCACCCTGCGACAAGATCAAGGGCGCGTTTGTCAGCACGGCTGAGCCTTACTTGCTATCTCTTTGTCTTGATTGGTTTTCAAAGTTCGAAGTGAACGCACTGATGTACCAGCGCGATGAGGCCTTCAGAGAACAGCCACAAGAGAATGCCTTGACGATGACTCCAGTTGATTTCGCACAGCTGCCTGAGGCGGTTGACTTTGCGGTGGCTGGCATTGGTGCCCCGGCAGAGTGGCTCAGTGGTTATTTCGCTAACTTGATCAATCGTCAGGAGCTGTTTGGTGTATGGGAGAACGATCAGTTGATAGCGACAGGTGAAAGCCGGGGCTATGACGAATATCAGACGGAGTATGCCGATGTTGGCATGATCGTCGCTGAGTCTGCACGAGGTAAGGGAATCGCCACGCAAGTCTTGAGACAGCTCGTCGCCATGAACGAAGCCAACAGGCTGAAGTCGATCTGTTCGACTGAGAAAACGAACGTCGCCGCACAAAAAGCGATCAGCCGCGCGGGCTTCTTTGCGAGCAATCGAATCATTCAGTTTCATGCCTAGCTATTCCGGAAATGGCCTGTTGCTGCAGAGCTGTCGGTGCCTGTAAGGATCAGACGAATTCAAAGGATGAATTATGTGTAGTCACCAATAGTATTCCATTCACCACGCATCTAAAGACAGATCGGCCTAACAAGGTTTTTAGCCCTTCAGCCTGATGCTTCAAATCGGAACCAGACAAAGCGCAAGCGCCGACGATGTCTCCAAATACACGTCGGCTGAGTCTTTTGACCTTACGCGGTAAGGAAAAAGCGTTTTCCTCATACAATTAACAACCGATGAGCTTCTTAACGCGCATCCGACATACTGTCCAACGTGCTGACCTAACGCTCTACGATTTGCCTGCAATGACGGCTGCCTGTTTTCGAATTTTCAAATTAGTCTCCTGCGTAATTCCTCCGCATTCTGTGTCGACCGCAATATTCGCGAATGCTATGGTCCCGGTGTGCGCTTGGAAGCCAACGAAGCCTCCGAAAACGTCATTGCCAGGGTCGGACGCACGCCCACGGTAGTGATCGTTGTTCGTGAAGTTGGAAGTTTGTGAGTTGTCGATTAGTACGCGGATGTAATTTCCCTCAACAACGATTTCAAGGTGATGCCAGTGCCCCGGCACCAATTCTGGGCCACGATCGTATTGCTGTCGGCCAGCTCCTATGCCAACCGGAATATCATAGATCGCTCCTGTACGGTGCTTATCCTGTCCGTCAGGTTGGGCAAGTTCGTCAATTTGCACTTCGAAGCCCGTATGAACGGGAACCCAAGCCCGGTTTTCATAAGCATACGCACGCGAAGGATCGTTCCGATCAGGCACAGGACGATTGGGATCCCAGGAGCCAAAGAATACACCGGAATTCGTCAACTTCGATCCAATCATAAAATCACAGACCAGCCTGAAGTTTTCACCCAGGGGTGCTTGTGGATAAGCAAAGCCCAATTCACCACTCTTGCCGGTGAGGAATAAAGTAGATTCCTCGATGTGCATATTGCCGACACCAACGAAATCCCATAGCGATCGAGTTGCCTCGTTGCTGTCGAGCAAGGGGGGCAATCCACCGGACGCTGGTGGCGGTGTTAAGTGAGGAGGAATCAAATGATCTGCCAATTGCCGACACATGGCAACGCCGGTCAACATAGGATTGGGGGAACCGATCGTTGGGAAGAGCGCGGGACCAACAGCGTACGCATTCGAAAGGTTATGAAAGCGACCGTTGGAGTCTGTCACCGTTCCCATCCTCAGCGTACCTGCTTCATGATGGGTTGTCCCCATCCCATCGCGCCTTTTGGGATTATTTTTGTTATCACTCAGCACGTAAGGTAAGACATCCTTGAGCTTGGTATTGGGAGGTAAGTTCCGGCCATTTTCACCGAGATTGAGTAGGTCAAAGTGATGCCCATTAATGAAGATCTCGGCTACGTCATTCGAAGCATCGTCCATCGCGTTCCATAAATCCAAGTCCATAGATGATGGCTTAAGACTTACGTAACCACGCCGCACACCGTACTCGTCGACCTGGGCCGGATTCTGATCCAAGGTAACGTGGCTATCCGGATTGTCCGGCGTCATCTCGCCAATTCCTCTAACTGTTATCACAATTGTCGAATCTGTCGCTTGTTCAAACACTTCGAGTGTGTCCAAGTCGGGAATCGTACGATTCAATTCTTCGGAGTATCGTTGCCCTTCGAGGCCACGCCCGGCCGCTGTTAGCTGCAAGTGGAAAGTCCCGGCCTTGTTTGTACCTGGATATTGAAAGCGGCACTTGACGAATAACCCGGCTGCTTGTAACTCGCTCGCCAAAGCCTCTGAGATTGCGGCACGGGGAACGCGAAGATGGATGTTCGAACGTAGGTGAGCCATCAGGTTTTGACCAATTTGATCCTGGCCGGCGAGATCGCCAAAAGAGACCTTTGCCAGACGCGCGGATTCAACGGTTCCTAGCGCAATGATGACTTTTCCATTGTCCGGTAGCTGGATATCACCATTTGACGTTTCAATGGTTGTCACTCTATCACCACTGTGATGCATACGAATCACATGACAATTGGGGACAACCATCAATCGCTTACGCACATCATCGCCCCCGCTATCACTCTGTGCATGACGGGCTGCCTGGATGAGCAAAGGCATGGCGCTGAACTTGTTAATCGGAAAAGTTCCGGAGCGCACTGGCTTGCTTTGAACCGCAAGCGGCGCTTCGAGCTTTAACAAATCCTTGAGTTCGTCGTCTGATAGCTCAGAGCTTTTGAGGTCGAGCATTTCAAGTAGTTGGTTACGAGTGACTGCTCCGTCAGCGTACATCACTCCTGGATGATTGGGGAGCTCTTCCAGCGAAATGGCGTGCCGAATCGTATTATATCCGCCAGCCAATTGTTCACGCCATGCTTTCTGAAGATCACCAAAAACGTAATCATTGGTGGATGTCGTACCGATCTGATCCGACGCTTCACGAAAATATTGATTCTTTAGTTCGGCCACCACTGATGATGGCCAGGCAGCAGTCATCTCTTCGTCGAGTAGCTGAGGCGACCAGCCACCCCAATACAATGAACGCCCTGCAAGACAATAGGCAAGACCGGGAAACTTGTGTTTAGAATGCCAAGGCAGACCCCATACCTCTTTGCTTATATCACGTAGTTCATCCTGTGCTTGCTGATCCCCGTTTCGTGCCTTTTTTCCAAGCTGAATAAGCGTTGCTAAGTGAGTCTTATCTCCATTGCCCAATCCGATGTCGGGCATATTCTGCGTATGCTCTGGCACGAGAAACGGTCCGCCCTCCAGCACAAGTATCCTGTGACGACGCAGTTTATCGTTGCTAAACAGCTTGTGGGCTTCGACAGCGCCAAATGTGCCTCCACCGATGATGACTATATCGAAAGGGCGGGCATCAGGCCGGTGTTGGCCATCAACGCGTTCGGTCTTTTTCGTACTCTCGACGGCCTCGTCGAAGGTGTTGCAGATGTATCTTCCCTGGGCATCGCGAGTGAAATGTGTACTCTCGGTGAATAGTTTGTCCATGACAATCTCCTTATAGTAAGCACAACTCCGAAATAGAAAGATCTCGCATAGCACCTAGAGTCCGCATTTTTTGCGAGCTGACGCGCATGCAGATATTCACAGTAAGTTAATCAAACTTATAATATTTTGATTATGTGATGGGCTTAATAGCTGTATTTCACGATCATAAACGCACTTCTCCCCTGGAGAAAGCGGTAGAGATAAGTGATTGCTCGGGAGATTGTTTCATAGATTCGAGCCGAGCGAGAATTAAAGGTACATTGTCACAATCCAAATATCAAGAATATTCTTGACGATGTAAAAAACAATTTCGATTCTATGTTCCGCATTGAGGTCAACGAGCTCTTTAAAATCATACAAGACCATTTAACTGGCAGATGCTTAAGTGCTCGGTGAATAAGAGAACCGAATAACCCAAATGCCTTCCTCCAGAGAAGGGCTTTCGTCGATTATCCAATTGTTTGCTTCAGGGCCCGTTTTGGAAGGAATAATGGTAATACCGTTTTGCCCGGAGAGACTGCACTCAAAGCTTAACAGGGTATTACCATTATCAGGTGAATACGTCCACTTTGCTTGATAAGGAGTTTTAGATGGCTGGGTACCGTAGCCTCCGGCAGTCGATCCACCGGGAATCAATTGTGGAAGATCGAGCACTGACGAACTGCTCGATCCAATTAATTCACTGCTGATGAGAGTCAATTGCTGAGTACTATTATTGTTGGTCAACAGAATTGCCATCGCCGCTGTTGTGACAGCTCCTAAGTACAAATCAACAAAGCCAACCGTCTCATAGTTGCCACCTCCCCCCGGGATCGCGGGAGGATTTGCGGTGTACCAATAGGTGTCTGGATTCGAATAACCTTGCAATCGATCTGTAAAACCGCTTCCGTAAGCTTCACTGTTCAGCGCAATGGCATAAAGGTATTGATCATAGTCATCGGACACAGGATCCAGCGCGGGTCCGATCCAGTCGGTCAGAGTTC
>JAJDEK010000499.1 GCA_029259875.1 Planctomycetaceae bacterium | reverse complement strand
CATCGACCCGATATTCGCAAAGCAATGATTGAAAGTGGTTCACGGTTAATCGTGATTCCTTACGATGCATTCACGACCGACATTCCGGAATATGCGCATCTGAAACCCAAAGATTTTTGGGACGTGCGTGCGCGTGGATTGGGAGGTTCTCCAACAGATGCCGTCTGTTCGTGCGGAGAAGAGAATCTGCTTGCATTCCCCGGTGATCCTTACGCAGCGGAATGCATCTTAATTCATGAATTTGCACACAACATTCATTTGAGAGGCCTGAACCGGGTTGATCCAACGTTTGATGAGCGGTTAGAAAAAGTGTATCAACAAGCGATGAAAGCAGGGCTGTGGAAAGGAAAATATCCTTCAGTAAACCGGATGGAGTATTTTGCAGAAGGCGTACAATCCTGGTTCAATAATAATCGTGAAAATGATTTGGACCATAATCATGTCAACACTCGGGAAGAATTAATTGCCTATGATCCAGATTTGGCTGCTTTATGCAAAGAGGTGTTTGGCGAGACGAAACTGGTTTACAGCAAGCCTACAGTTAGGCTGAAAGATCATTTAAAAGGGTATGATCCTGCGAAAGCAAAACCGTTTAAATGGCCAGAACGTTTGAAAGCAGCTCAGAAAAAAATCATCGAGGATGTAAAAAAACGAAATCAACAGTCTCAAAAACCAAAGTAAAATTCGATTTTGGTTAACGTCGAAATAGAATCCTCGTAAGCGTTCATACGATTAAGAAAGAGCGAGCTTATTCCATGTCGATTCGCGTTGATTATCTAGTTCTGGGCTTAGGTGGCATGGGCAGTAGTGCGTTGTATCATCTGGCGAGACGTGGTCTGAACGTGCTGGGAATCGAGCAGTTCGGAGTGGCGCATGACCGCGGAAGCTCTCACGGTGAGACGCGTATTATACGCAAGGCCTATTTCGAGCATCCCAATTATATTCCTTTGTTAGAACGTGCGTACGAATTGTGGCGCGAACTGGAACAGACATCGGGAAAACAGCTCTTCATTCCCTGTGGATTAATGGTGGCTGGTCCACCCGATGGTCAAGTGGTTCAAGGCGTGCATGAGGCTTCCCGGTTATATGATGTCGCCGTTGAGAAGGTTTCCTCAAAAGATGCTGTAGAGCGATTTCCCGGACTTCAAATTCCCAATGAATTTGAAGTCACCTACGAATCCGAAGCCGGCATTCTGTATGTGGAAGAATGCGTGCGAACTCATATTGAGTGTGCGATAGCCCAGGGGGCTCAGGTTTGCTTGGATGAGAAAATACACTCGGTTTCAATTCATGACGACTCGATTGAAGTGACGACAGATACTCAACACTATTCTGCTTCAGGAGTGATCGTGACGGCAGGGGCGTGGAGCAGTTCTTATATGCAGGAACTGAATTTGCCACTCGAAGTGGTACGAAAGCTTCTATTTTGGAATCCCGTCAAACAACCGGTTTACAATTTAGATGCGGGAAAGGGAGGTTTCTTTTTTGATATGCCTTATGGAGAGTTCTATGGTTTACCATCACTAGATGGGGAGACTCTCAAGCTGGCTGAACATACCGGGGGAGAAGCAGTCGTTGATCCAGACAACTTGAATCGGGATTTACTGGAGGCCGATATAGATTCCATATCACGTTTTATCAGTGAAGTCATGCCGGCTTTGGAACCAGTGCCAACGAGACATGGCACATGCATGTATACGAGGACTCCCGACGGGCACTTTATCATTGATCGTCACTCTCAAAACCAGCGGGTTGTTTATGGAGCTGGTTTTTCGGGACACGGATTTAAGTTTGCTTCAGTCGTGGGAGAAATACTGGCCGATTTAGTAACGCAAGGTACAACCAAGCACCCCATCGACTTTCTCTCAGCGAGCCGTTTCTCTTCTGCATGAGTTCAATCAGCGGGTGTAGTGGGTAGTATATGCCCCATTTTATCGCGTTTGGTTTGCAGATAGAACTCACGATCTTTATGGGGTGGTGCTACGATCGGTACTTGTTCCACAACTTCCAGGTCGAAGCCTGTGTAAACATCGGAGTCTGTTTTTTTGGGGTTATTGGTCAGCAGTCGTACTTTGGTAAGCCCCAGATCTTTCAGGATTTGAACGCCCACAGTGAAATCTCGACTATCTGCTTTAAATCCCAATTGAATGTTTGCTTCAACTGTATCGAGCCCTTCATCTTGTAACACATATGCCTTTAGTTTGGGAATCAGTCCGATGCCGCGGCCTTCCTGAGGAAGATAAACGACAGCTCCCGCTTCTTCTTGGCAGATCGACTCCATTGCCATGTGCAATTGATCTCCACAATCGCAGCGTAGAGAGTCGAGCAAGTCACCTGTAAAACACGAAGAATGCATTCGTATCAAAGGGGCTGCAGCAGAAGAGAGATCTCCCCAGACTAATGCCACAGGTTGTTGGCTCTCGTGTTCCACCGAATAACCAATCACTTGAACGGTGCCATATTTTTTTGTTTTGATTGGTACTTCCACTTCTCGATGAACCAGTTTTTCGCTGGTGTATCGATGGCGGATCACTTCGGCTGTCGAAATGATGGGGATATCAAACTGCTCAGAAATTTCTCGGAGTTCCTCAGCGTCGGCCATACCGAATCCTTTTTGGCTGAGAATTTCGATGAGTACACCTACAGGCTTTAGCCCGGCCATTTGTAGTAAGTCACCTGTAGCTTCCGTATGGCCGGCGCGGCGAAGGATGCCACCCTGCTTGGCGAGCAGCGGGTGGATATGACCGGGGCGTACAAAGTCAGATGCTTGCGCATGTTCGTCACTCAAAGCACGAATCGTGAGGGCTCGGTATTCAGCGCTTACACCGCTTCCGCTATCCTTATGATCGACGGGAACCAAAAACTGTGTTTGGTTGGGAGCTGTATTTTCATCGGGTCCGACAATGGGATTA
>JAJDEK010000498.1 GCA_029259875.1 Planctomycetaceae bacterium | reverse complement strand
GTGACTTCACGGTCGTCATATTCAAGAAATATGCCTCCACCTCCCACTACACGCCCGGGGTACATCAAGCCGGTCGCTTTGAGCATGGCAGTGACCCGATGCACAAACAGGTCAGAGTACATGCCGTAACCGAAGGGCCAATAGCAGCGCCATTGACCAAACGTCGCACGGTCGAACGGTAAATCTGGCGCGAGTCCTTCTTCTACACCTAGCCAGCGTTTCCAGTCAACTGTTTTGGGGGTCATCTCTTTTGTGATGACATTATGGCGGGACATCCCCCCGAGCGAATTACGAAAACTTTCCGCCTGAAACTGGACGATTTTCCCCAACTTTCCTTCGTTGACCAGTGCGCGCACTTCATTCCAGATCGGCATACTCGTTGATTGGACGCCGACTTGAAGGACCAGCCCCGATTTCTTCCAGGCATCAACGACATCCATCGCCTCGGAAATATGGTGAGTCATCGGTTTTTCGCAATAAACGTGTTTGCCTGCTTTCAGAGAATCTAAAACCTGCTTGGCATGCCAATGGTCAGGGGTCGCGATACAGACAGCATCAATTTCTTTGTCATTCAGAAGATCGCGGTAATCAGCATAAGTTTTGGGCGCCAGCTTTGTTTCTTTTTTGATAAAATCAACGGCCTGATCTCGATGGACGGAATACACATCATTGACCGCGGTGACATCGAGATTCACTCCTTTTTGATTGCGAAGTTTAATGAGCGACTTCACATGTGAGCCGAAGCCGCGTCTTCCGGGACCGATGACACCGATTCTGATTCGTTCGTTGGATTGATAGGCATTGGAGGGAGCAACCGTTGCAAACTGGCTGGCTGCTACAGAAGCGACGGCGGATTGTTTAAGAAAAGTGCGGCGGTTTTCTTTTTTCTGGCTCATATTTCCCCCCCGAGAATAAATTCTAAAACGAATGAATTAAAATTCTTTGATTTGGATGTTTTTATATTCTACGTGACTGCCATGCCCCAATAATCCGATATGGCCTCTTTTATTTTGTAAACCCGGATGTTTTGCAAGTACTTTTGCATCTTTGATTTTGGATAGATCAGTGTTCAAAACCGGAATATCATTCACGATAACCGTAATCTGTGAGCCACGGCAAATGATTTCTTCATGATTCCACTCGCCGGCAGGTTTGAGTGCTCCTTTTTTGGCAGGAATCACATCATAAACAGACCCGTGGTATTGTGTAGGTTTGAGTTTTTTAGGGTAGCCTTTGTTGTCTAGAACTTGAATTTCCATGCCTTCATACGCGGGACGTTGATCAACCAGAGGACAGCGAATGGCAATACCATTATTAGCTCCTTTTGTCAGTTTAAAGTCAAACTGGAGACTGAAGTCGCCATATTCCTGGTCTGTAAACAAAAAACCGCCTCCATCTGAAGGACAGATCAATTTTCCAGCATCAACATGATACCCTTTGCGATTGGCCCGTTTTAAAGTCCAGCCTGTTAAGTCGTGACCATTAAACAAGGGGGTATATTTGGCTTTCTGTTCTTCTGACGTATTGTCACAGGAAACAGGGAGTGTGTACTGCTTCAACCATAAATCATCAGTTTGTTGCAGATGTTGCAACAATTTTTCAGAGAGTTCATTACGAATTTGCTGATATTCAGGCTGGCAAGCCAGGTTGATGACTTCATCGGGATCATTTTTGAGATCATACAGTTCTACTTCATCGCGATAGAGGAATTTTTTCACGGTACGTTGACCAATCAGTGGTTCCTGTAATCGTAGTGTTTCGTTCCAGGTGGCACGCGATAACGTATCGATGGGCAGCGGATATTTCGAACGCCATTCCAGATTCCAGATCAATTTATAGTCGCGGGTGCGAATCGTACGCATCGGATAGTACATGGTAACTTCATGAAACACATGACTCAGATAAGCTTCATCCCAACCTGACGTACTTGTTTTTCCAGTTGTCGGTAAAATACTGCGACCATGTAGAGGATATTTCGGCCCTTTGGTATTAGTCCAGTCAAGCACAGTTGGTGTGACATCCAATAGCGAGACCATGGAATCAGAGACGACTCCCTCTGCCGCTTTTTTTAGTTTGGGATTTCGGACAATAAAAGGAACGCGCACGCCCGGGTCATAATGATTGGCCATCGCCCCTGGTTCTGAACTGCCATGGTCGCTGGTGAAAATGACCAATGTGTCGTCGGCCTTACCTGAATCTTCCAAGGCTTTCAGAATCTGGCCAATTGCTTCGTCCATGTAACTGATCTGCTGGTAATAACCGGCCAGACCTTGTCTTACTTCAGGTCGATCGGGCAAGTAACGGGGGACTTTGATTTTTTCAGGGTCATAGTTTTGTAAAGTCATTCCCGGTTCTTTCACCTTCACTCCCCATTCGGGTTGTGTACGCGAAGTGGGATGTGGGTCATGAAAACCCATTACCAGAAAAAAAGGTTGGTCACTTTTTTGCTTGAGAAATTTAGAAGCCAGATCAGCCATACCTCTTGCACGATGACCATTAATTTTTGGTTGAAAGTCAATCGTTGTGTCTTCTGGATAAAGGTGGTACTTGCCAATCATTCCGGTACGGTAATCGTTTTTCGATAGCAAGGAAAAGATTGTTTTGACCTTCGGCTTCAAACGGAAATTGTGATCACCATGTGGGTGCCCGTATTGACCGTTGGCATGCACGTGTAGTCCGGTATAAAACACACCGCGGCATGGTCCACACGAGGCCGTTGTGGTGAATGCATGCTGGTAGCGCGTTCCTTCTCGCGCTAGTTGGTCGATATTAGGTGTTTTTACAACCGGATTTCCATAACAACCGCAGTCATCCCAGTTCTGGTTGTCTGAAAACAGAATCAGCACATTTCGCTGTTCTGCGGCGAATAAAGAGGTCGGCGTAAACATCAGGAGAATAGCAAGAAAATAAAGTTGCCTCATTCGAAAATCCTCATAGTTGTATTTCAGATTGATTCCGAGTTATCTTGATCAATCCAATTCTATTTTGATTTAACAGGTGACTTCTTTTGTCCGGTCGCCTGATTAATCACGACCCGTTGTCGGACTTTTCCCGAGACTGCTTTACCGGCGAGAACGTCCTCTTCTTTAAAAGTCGCCATCAGAATTTGTTTGTCACCGGTACGTGAGTAATCATAAATAATATAAATCGTACCGTCATCACTTTCGATACCATCGGGATAGGAGACGCCGGGGCGCTCGTCTAATAGCAAACCTCCTTGCCAGGTTTTTCCATCATCGTTTGATAGATAGGCAGTCAGATCTCTACGAGTTTTGCCATTCTGTGGGTTATGGCGAACTAACAATAAGTTCCCGGAATTCAATCTGCGAATAAAAAAGCGAGCGTTAATGTGCGGGATCGATGATGCTGCCCCTTTCGAC
>JAJDEK010000497.1 GCA_029259875.1 Planctomycetaceae bacterium | reverse complement strand
AGGAAAAGGTTCTCCTGTCTGGGCAGATGGCAAGCTGTATGTGATGGAAGTGAATGGCAACATCCATATCCTCAAACCCAGCCGTGAAAAATGTGAAGAACTTTCGCACGTTCAACTCCTGGCCCGTGTGGATAAAGGACTTGATGAAATTTATGCATCACCTGCGATTGCCGATGGTCGGATTTATTTCGTCACTCGTGATAGAACCATCTGTATTGGTGATGCTGATAAAAAACCAAGCAGTGGTTCCATTCCACCATTGGGAGCAGAAAAAGCAAAGCAAGATAAAATTGCTTCCATTCAGTTAACCCCTTTCGAAATCGCTGCAACTCAAGGGGAAAAGATTGATTATGAAGTTCTGGCCTATGATGCTAATGGCCAGTTTATTAAAAAGGTCGATGCCAAGATTACTCCCGGCAAAGGACTTGAAGGCTCTAAAGTGGATGGCATGAGCTTGACAACCCCCTCAGGTTTAAAGGCTCCCGCTGCAGGAACGATTTCCGTAAAAGTGGGTGATTCTACTGCAGAGGCTCGAGTCCGAGTCTTTCCACCACTTCCCTGGAAATTTGATCTGGAATCCTTAAAAGGTAAACAGGTTCCTTCAGGTTGGGTGAATGCCTTTTTGAAATTACAGCCCAATGAAGTAGATGGAACAATGGCACTCAAAGCCAGCCCTGGTAAAGGACGTCCCAGTGCGACCATTTGGCTTGGTCCTTCTGACATGAGTCAGTTAGCTCCTAAAGGTTATACAGTTCAAGCTGATGTCTTTCTCAAAGAGCAAAAGCGAAAACTGGCCAGTATGGGAGTCACAGTGAATCGTTATAATTTGATTATTAAAGGAAATTCCAGCAAGCTGGCGATTCAAAGCTGGGCACCACATAAGAGAATGACTAAAGAAGTTCGGTTTCGGTCAGACCCAGATGTCTGGTATACTCTGAAACTGAAAGTCGATATCAAGGATGGTCAGGCAACAGTGAAAGGCAAGGTATGGCCTCGTAAGAAACCTGAACCTGAAGAGTGGACTATTGAAGCCTCAGACCCGCACGCGAATATGAAGGGTAGTCCAGGGCTTTATCTTTACCGTCTCGCAGATGCTTACTTCGATAACATCATTGTCTCTGAGGATAAATAATGAAAAAGTTTCTATTTCGATTCGCTCTGTTAAATTTGCTTGCATGCTTTGCATTCGTTTCGACAGGATGTGAATCTCGTGAATCATCTTTAAAACCTGGTCCCGGAACGGAAACCGATCTGGGAGGTTCTGCTCCGATTGATGAAGCTGGTTCAACGACAGGCGGAGCTGGTGTAGATATTCCTGCACCAGACTCTGAACCAAACGAATCCGGCCCAGAACTGGATCCTGATGGGAATCCTGTCGAATCAAAGGCAGAAGCAAAACCAAAAGAAACGGCACTCGCGAAAGCCACGCCTAAAAAAGGCGAGAGTAAACCAGCACCAGCCAGCAAAAAATCTACGATTACTGGTGATTGGACAATGTGGGGTGGTTCTCCTTCCCGAAACATGGTTAATAAGACCACGGGCGTTTCTTTGGACTTCAAACCGGGTGAAGGTGATGAAAAAGGAGAAAACATTCTCTGGGTTTCCAAGCTGGGCTCACAAACTTATGGTAATCCTGTTGTCGCCGACGGTCAGGTTTATGTCGGAACGAACAATGGTGGAAAATACCGCCCCGAGTACAAGGACGACCTTGGTGTTGTACTTTGCTTTGATGAAAAGACAGGCGATTTCAAATGGCAACTTTCTCGTGAAAAACTTCCTCAAGGCCGCGTGAACGACTGGCCGGAACAAGGAATCTGTGCTGCACCTTGCGTTGAAGGAGATCGCCTGTGGGTTGTCACAAATCGTTGCGAACTCATGTGCCTTGATGCAGACGGGTTTTATGACAACGAGAATGATGGACCTGTCACAGATGAAAAAGATACCGATAAGAAAGATGCTGATATCATCTGGTCACTCGACATGATCGAAGACCTGGGAGTGTTTCCTCACAATCTGGCAACCAGTTCGCCTGTTGTTCACGGCGATTATGTCTTCCTGCTGACCTCAAACGGAGTTGACGAAGCCCACTTGGAAGTACCTGCTCCTCGTGCCCCTTGTTTTCTGGCAGTCAATAAAAAAACGGGGAAAGTCGTTTGGGAAGACAATACTCCTTTTGATCAAATTCTACATGGTCAATGGTCATCTCCCGCAATCGGCGAAGTGAATGGCAAAGCGCAAGTTTACTTCCCCGGTGGTGATGGCTGGTTGTATGCATTCACTCCTGAAGGTGACGGAGATGGAAACGCTAAACTGATCTGGAAATTCGACCTGAACCCCAAAGATTCAAAATGGGAACTGGGGGGTCGTGGTACCCGTAATGCGATCATCAGTACTCCTGTTTTTTCTGACAACAGTGTGATCCTGGGTGTGGGTCAAGATCCCGAACATGGTGAAGGAGTTGGCCATATTTATCGTATTGATGCCACTAAGACTGGTGATATCAGCCCTCAGGTATCTGATGGTAAAAAGGGTTGGAAAGAAAATCCGAACTCAGGCCAAATCTGGCACTACGGTGGAGAAGACGTTGATGGCAAGCTGACTGGAAAAAAAGGTGAGCTGTTATTCCGACGAACGATGTCAACTGTTGCTATTGCTGATGGGTTGGTTTACGCTCCTGACCTTAGTGGATTCGTCCACTGTCTCGATTTCAAAACAGGGAAACGTTACTGGGAATATGATATGTTCGCCGCCTGCTGGGGATCCCCAATGGTCGTCGATGGTAAAGTGTTTATTGGAAATGAAGATGGAATGTTGATCATTCTTCAGGCTGGCAAAGAAAAGAAACTGCTGGATGAAAAAACGTTCAATTCTTCAATCTACAGCACTCCTACCTTCGCCAATGGCAAAATGTTTGTTTCTGATCGATCTCAACTATATTCGATCAAAGTTACTGACTAGCAAGAGGTTACGGCCTTTAGATCATATAAAAACAGAAGCCTGAGTGAATCAGGCTTCTGTTTTTTCATGCGCAATAGAATTCGGTTTTGACATAAAATCACTTTTTTGATACACCCCCGTCTCAGAACATTTCAAATCAGACCTGCCAAAAACACAAAAAGTCCTCAGCTGGTGTTACCAGTTCTCAGGATTAAATCCTATTTTGCTGTCAGATCTAAACGGAATATCAATTCACTTATGTCATCCGCGATCATCGTCATTCCCTGTTTCAATGAAGAAAAACGATTAGAGATCCTGCAGTTTCGCAAATACGGGCTCACTCATCGAAACCATCGTTTTTTATTCGTCAATGATGGTAGTAGCGACCGAACTGCTTTAATTCTGGATGAGATGAAAGAATTTGATCCTGACATATTTGATGTACTTCACCTTCCCCGAAACCAAGGCAAAGCGGAAGCCGTTCGACAAGGAATGTTGCAGGCTATTCACTCTGGTGTTGACTATGCCGGATTCTGGGATGCAGATCTTGCCACGCCCTTAGAGATGATTCCCGAATTTACAGCACAACTTGACCAGACACCAGAACTTTCGATGGTCATTGGCGCACGAGTCAAACTTTTGGGGAGACAGATTGAGAGACAGCAACTACGTCATTACCTAGGTCGTATTTTTGCTACTGCTGCCTCCATTGTATTAAAGCTTCCCATTTATGATTCGCAATGTGGCGCCAAACTATTTCGTGTGACTCCGGAAACTGAGACACTGTTTACAACGCGATTTTTGACAAACTGGATTTTCGATGTCGAACTTCTAGCCCGTGCACGTCAACTGGAAAAATTTTTTCAATGTCCTTCACTTGAAGAAACCGTTTATGAACTACCACTGACAAAATGGATGGATGTTGCGGGTTCAAAAGTGAAACCACACGATTTCCTCAAAGCGTTCTTTGAGCTGTGTTCCATATATTGGAACTATCTGAGGCCTTCAATCAAAGAACCTTTTGCACAATTGTCTGAATCTCCGGCTACAGAAAAAATCCGTAGAGCTGCCTAAATCATTCTGTATCGGATTGCTCTAGAACAACTACACAAACAGACATTCTTACGTCTCGCATTCATCTAGATTGTACTATGCTCGATAGAGTGCATAGGCTAACATGGAATTCACTACCGAAAGAATAAAGACAAGCGGTGCAATCACTCCAAAAAGCCATCTACGCAAAGACGCCAAATAAATCATCAGTATAACCAGTACCGCGGTGATGAGCAGCATCAACAAATACGCAAACCCATCAGAGACGTAATGAAAAAATAATGCGCGCGGAGCAATTGCTGGTAAGCCAGGCCACATTTTAATCCAGGTCCAGCGATAGCCAGTCCAGGAACCCTCATTTAAAATCACCCAGGAATACGGATAGTACGTGCAGAATAATATTATCGGAACGACCACTTTCAAAGAAGGACGTTTCGCCGGACGAGTCACCCGTTTAAGCATGATGAATATTAAACCAACTATTACAATACCCACATTTCACATCGCCGTGTGGCGAAACATCAATGTTGTCTGACAAGGGCGCATTACATTTGGAACATGTATAAGTTCCTTGTTTTGTATTTACTGGAGTGGAATCCATTAAATTTGATTTGGGTAGCATCCCCTTAGATGTGATAGCGCTGTAGGCGGTAAAGCTACCGATGGCGATAAAAGGAATCGCAATTAAAGATCCGAAAATCCGAAAAAACAAAGGAGGAGAACCAAATCCACCAAAGGGTTGTGACCATAAAAATCCTAAAATGGTAATTCCAATCCCAGCAAACACACACCCGACGATCGCTCCGACGAACTTGGCCCCGGTTGTGATTGTTTTCTGTAGTTCTTCCTGTTCGTTCATTGGTTTCTCTAATTCTCAGGTCTGAATGCCAAGGAGGTTTGTTTCAAATTTAATCGACTTTCAGGCGTTCCATCTTTTCTTTGAAGGCGATATCCTGAAGCAGCGCATAGCGCACGATATTCAATGCAAGATTGACTGCATCCTGCGGAATATACCCAGCACAAGCAACTGAAGCCTGCTGTTCCAGAGCACAACTGATATCGTATTTGCTATAAATGACTGCTAAGTGCCCGTCGATTTCGATGCCTTCCAGCAACGGTTCAACTATCACCGTTTTTGCTTTGAGAGGTTTATTGACATCGTCTACTTCCATTTGACGACGTCTGACTTTGCGAACATCATGCCCTGTTTGTTCTGTAAAGAGTGAATGATTTATGGGGATACGTTTCAATTGCTTTGTAGGAAACATCTCGCGAATCATTTGACGAAAACTTCGATCAAACGGTTGAGAGCCGCAACAGGCATCAGCAAACAAGACTGCTCCATTTTCAAGAGCCTGCTTCAGCGTCGCCTGTTCAGTTTTCGAAAGGCTGAACTGAGTTCGCCCATGCATATAAAGCAGAGGGTATTTCATCAGACTCGGATCACTGGCAGGCAAATTCAACGGTTTGGTAGAAGCAATCATACCTGCTTTTTGATTAAGCGCCTTTAATAAATTGCGCAGTGCTCGGGGAGCCGCATCCCAGGTACCAGAATGGCGAATCTTTGCAATTTGCAAAAATCCACGTTCAATCTGATCTTGTGCGCCTCCCTGATTGGCTAATTCTTCCTGATCAAGTTTATTTGGTGGTTCGCGACCAGTAGCATAGGCAATCACATTCGTACCAATTCTAATCGCACGTGTAATCATTGATGTGGCTTGTGCCGAACGCTTTTTCGAGGGAAATCGCATCCACTTATCCCACAAACAGGCAAGATCATCGGGACAATAAATAATTGAAGTACGACAGCCAACATCCACCCCATAAAGCTCCACACTTTCTGCATCGAGCAAATACTCACAACGAAACACGGGGTGTTCCGCAGTCAGCCTTTTGAGTTGTGCTTCTCCCTGTGGATACATGCGTTTAATCAACTGACGAAATCCTCGGTCGAATCCTGCTCCATTACAGTTATCAACCGCGA
>JAJDEK010000496.1 GCA_029259875.1 Planctomycetaceae bacterium | reverse complement strand
GGTTTGATTGACCGTGCCACCGATGACTTCGTCCCCCTGTGCTTTCGAGACCGGCACTGGTTCACCAGTAATCATTGACTCATCGATCAGACTTTTTCCTTCATGCACCTTTCCATCGACGGGAATTTTTTCTCCCGGACGCACGCGCAATACATTCCCTGCCTGAACTTCTTCCAGAGCAATCTCGCGTTCCTCACCATCCACAACAAGATGCGCGGTAGGCGGTGCCAGTGCCAACAGTTCCTGGATGGCACTATTGGTTCGTTTACGCGCCCTCATTTCCAACATCTGTCCCAACAACACCAGCACCGTAATCACGACGGCTGCTTCGAAATAAAGTTCGACGCTGCCTTCGGTTCGAAACGACTCAGGGAATATTCCGGGGAATAACAATGCGATAATGCTGTAGACATACGCGGTTCCCGTTCCGATGCCAATCAAAGTAAACATGTTAAGGTTCATAGTAAGGATAGAGCGGTAGGCTCGTTCGTATAACGGCCAACCAGCCCACAATACGACCGGAGTACACAGCAGGAATTGAATCCAGTCCGAAACTTTGAGTGGAATCCATTGATGAATGGGGAGTCCTGTCATCGGGAGCATTGCGAGCAGAAAGACCGGTAATCCCAACACCAAGCCTCCCCAAAAGCGACGTGCCATTTGTTCGTACTCGGCAACTTCTTCAGGCGATTCCTCTTTTTGGGGCATGATCGGTTCGAGATCCATACCACAGATGGGGCAACTCCCCGGTCCCTGCTGTTGAATTTCAGGATGCATCGGACAGGAGTAAATGGTTTCCGGCGGTAATGATGCCTGCTCCTGCGTCCTACTTTGATGACCATCACCGTGATGACAAGTCTCTGATTCATGCTCTGGGGCTGTTGATGGCGTTTCTTGTTGGGCCAGAAATTTATCACGACAGCTCTGACTACAGAAATACCAGGTTTGATTGTCAACGGTTTCGTGCAACGCTGTGGACTCGTCTACTTCCATGTGACAAATGGGGTCAATTGCAGTCATGTGTACTCTGTTTCCTACTGAGTATTGAACGTTACTGATCGAGTTTCGATTGCTCTTTCTCAATCATTTTTTCTTTCCAATTTGAAGCACTCCCGGGACCAAACACTTTGATGGCGTGAAATAAAACTCCAAGCCCCCACCCTCCCAGAGGCCAGATAAACCAAAGTTTGTCTGGAGATCGTATTAGATTAAGCGTGATTAATCCGGCGTTAACAAGAACATAAACAGCGGCATGAATCATGAAACCGATGCGTTTCTCGACACGGTTTTTCGCCAATTCATAGTTTTTTTTATTCTTTGCCATGACGGTTTCTCCAACCTCTTCGAGGATTTATACCTAAGTCATGCATAAAAGAACAGATTGTTTTGCGAAGTGCAAAGTATTGGTATAGAAATACTCGCTTTGAAATTAAGCTATAGCAATAAAAAACGGCCGTTTATCTATCGTATTGAGAGACTAACAACCGTTGAGATGCGCATGGTAATAAAGATCAGATTCAATCTTTGGAAAGATCCAGTGGTAATGAAATCTCACTTGTTTTAGTTCCGACGGCTGTCTGAATCGGAATTTTCCAATGTGCTGAATGCTGTTTACACAATCCCCCGACGCCATCGCGGCAGTATCCAAAACGTAGATTTAACAAATAGGTGCCTGTCTGATTTGTTAAAGCGGGGAGTTCTAACACAAGCTGATTCCCTTCTACAATCCCCTTGCCTTTGGCGATGGTTTCCTCTGGATTTGCAGCAGATTTGAAGGAAAACTTCACGGGCGCCAGCGGGGCTAGTTTAAACTCGGCAGGAAGTTGGGGAGTCACACTGATTTTGAGTGGGTTGTTAACAGCAACCGTTTGTGCGGAAACTGCTAATGTGTCTTTCGAGGTCGGAGCAAAACTATCATCTGCTTTTTTCGGAAGACGAGGGGGCGTTAAACCCTGCACTTTGAACTCAGTGACTTTGTTATCATCCAGATTGACGACACAGATGCGGTGATTGTTCGTATCAGCGACAAACAACCGGTTTCCGACGAGTGCCAGACCCGA
This sequence comes from Planctomycetaceae bacterium, assembly GCA_029259875.1. Lineage (GTDB taxonomy): Bacteria > Planctomycetota > Planctomycetia > Planctomycetales > Planctomycetaceae > Gimesia. Next base: position 2,210 of record JAJDEK010000496.1, on the reverse strand, counting down.
TGGTTCGGAGAACTGAGCCGGGTTGAGCGCGTTCCCATCTTTACCCGTTCCGAGAAATGTTTTGACCTCGTTAGTTTTAAGATCAATTGTTTTGAGCTTGTGATTATAAGTGTCGGCAACAATAAGGCGGCCTTTGTCAAACAGGACTCCGAGTGGGTGTTGTAACCGTGATTTCTCACCAATGCCGTCTTTATCGCCAAATTCAAACAGGGCTCGACCGCGTTCGAGATCGGAAGCGCCCGCGATTGTTGTTACTTTCTTATTCTTGGTATCAACTTTACGCACAGCCGAACCTTCACTATCAACAACATAGAATACATCACCATCAACGGTGATGTCAGATGTCTGAGCGAATGCTGATGTCTCTAAGGGACCATTGGTAATGTCTTCACGCCCTGAACCAGCATAAACGCCGATTTCATCTGTTCCCAGTTTGTGCGACCAGATTTGATGTGGACCTGCCATGCAGATATAGAGTACACCGTTGATCTCTGCTAAAGCCCAGGGGCTGTTTAAGGCAGATTCTCTCAGCTTGCCCCCCGAAGAACGATGGCGGGCTTGCTCACCAGTTCCTGCCAGAGTCGTGACCTGTTTTTTGCTGAGGTCAATCGCACGAAGCATATGATTTTCAGTATCAGCGACATACAGAGTATTTCCTACAAGGGCCATCCCCTGAGGATGATCAAACGACGCGGTCTTATAGTCGCCGTCTTTTTTGCCGATTTGCCCCGAGCCAATTACATCGATTAACTTTCCATCCAGCGAAGTGATAACAATCCGATTATGATTACTATCGGAAACAAACAGACGCTGGTTCGGTGCATCGGCGAGAAGTTTACCAGGGAACTTTAAAGGTGTCTTTTTTAATTTGTTTGCCTCTAACTCAAAGTGCACGGGAGTCTCATCCAACGTGCCTTTTGCACGATGGTAGGCAATGACCTGACCCAGAATTTTGTCGAGCAGCTCACGATTTCCTTCTCCAGACAAATGACCGCAGTAATTTCCTTCCGGATCAATGAGGACCATGGATGGCCACGCACGCACTCCAAACTTCCTCCAAACAGTCATGTTTGAATCATTGATGACCGGGTGTTTGATTTCATAACGTTGAATCGCGCGGCGGATGTTGTCGGTTTCTTTTTCATTGTCGAATTTGGCGGAATGACAGCCGATGACTACCAATTCATTCGGATACTTTTTTTCCAGATAAGCCAGGTCGGGTAACACATGCATGCAATTGATACAGCAATACGTCCAGAAGTCGATCAGTACAACTTTGCCACGTAGATCTTTAAGCGTGATCTCACCTGCTGAATTTAACCATTCCTTGCCACCATCCAGACTGGGAGCCTTGGGACGATTGGGGAATGGATTTTTTACAGCCAAAACTTGATCTTGCTTGGCACTTTTATCTGATTGCTTCGACTCTTTTGCAGGTGACTTCTCATCAGCCAATATAGGCGATAGAGAAAGAGCAAGGCTCAAGAATAATGAAGCAATGACGAAAGCCATGACACAGTTTCGATTCAGAAAAGATCGCTTTCCTGGCATACCAATTTCTCCATGTACAGACTGTTTGGTGATTTAAGGCGGGATCAAACTTCGTTTTTGTCTTAGCGAAAACACTTATTTCTATTGTAGGCTCTTCTCAATTTGGAGGAACCGTTTAGAGTCGGAAATTCCGCAAACCAATCAAGATTCATTGATGAATTGATTTGGTGTTAATATTCAGCCATGTCTGAAAATCGGATGCGTTATTCGTGCCGTAATGCTTCAATGGGGTCGAGTTTTGCTGCAGAAATGGCGGGATAAATACCGGAAATAATTCCAATCGTCACAGAGATACCAAACGCAACAGGCAGGCTCCAGAAAGCAATCTGCGGTTGCAGATCAAAAAACATACGACCGACTTCAGAGCCCACGGTAGCACCTTCCATCACGAAATTCTGCACAAACCATTGAATTCCCAAAAAGGAAAGCGGAGTGAGCAGCCCAAGAACAACACCGATCAATCCACCTGAACCTGCTAAAACGATGGTCTCCGTTAAGAACTGTTCCACAATATCCCGCTGTCGCGCGCCAAGAGCGCGGCGTACGCCGATTTCTCTCGTTCTTTCGGTAACGGTTGCCAGCATGATATTCATAATTCCAATTCCTCCCACCACCAGACTGATGGCGGCGATCGAACCTAATACGACATTAAAGATGAG
>JAJDEK010000495.1 GCA_029259875.1 Planctomycetaceae bacterium | reverse complement strand
GTCAGCAGATCCACCAGCAGAGTCCCCTTCCACCAGATACAACTCGGTAATATCAAGCTCACGGCTACGGCAATCGCGAAGTTTTTCCGGTAATCCTCCTGTCGTAAGAGCTCCTTTGCGACGGACCATTTCACGCGCTTTTTTGGCTGCCTCACGTGCTTCTGCTGCCAAAAGTCCTTTGAGAGCGATTTTTTTCGCAACAGAAGGATTCTCTTCGAAAAACTTTGTCAACTTTTCATTTACGACTGTTTGTACGATGCCTTCGACTTCACTATTACCCAGTTTTGTTTTTGTTTGGCCTTCGAACTGTGGATCCGGGACCCGGACTGTAATGACAGCCGTTAAACCTTCACGAAAATCGTCACCACTGGGGATATAATCTTTGAACAAATTTGATTTTTTACCGTATGCATTAATCGATCGTGTCAACGCACCGCGGAAGCCAGAAAAGTGAGTTCCCCCTTCAAGGTTATAGATATTATTTGCAAAACAACGGACATTTTCATGAGAGCCATCATTGTGTTGAACGGCAATATCTACTTGAACTCCTTCCTGTTCTCCCTCAATATGAATGATTTCCTCATACAGGGTATTTTCCGTGCGGTTTAAGTGTCGGACAAACTCAACCAACCCCTCTTCATAATGGAAGTCATCAGACTGACCAGAACGTTCATCAACGATTCGAATTTTTATTCCAGCATTTAAGAATGCCAGTTCTTGAATGCGTTTTGTCAGTGTGTCATAAAGAAATTTAGTATCTGGAAAAATGGTCCCATCAGGCTTAAATGTGATCTTTGTGCCATGTTTGTCAGTTTTGCCCAACTTCTGAAGCGGCGCTTTGAGAGCACCTTGTGCAAAAGACATCGTCCAAACATGACCTTCGCGACGAACTTCCGCCTCTAACCACTCACTGAGTGCGTTCACAGCGGTAATACCGACACCATGTAAACCACCGGTTCCCGTTTTGTATCCGCTTTCACGATCGAATTTTCCACCAGCGTGAATCTCTGTCAAAACGACTTCGAGCGCAGGACGGTTATTCATATCCGGCATAACACCTACGGGAATACCACGACCATCATCGCTACAACTGACACTACCATCGGCATTGATTTTTACATTAATCACTGAGGCATATTTGTTAACACATTCATCGATCGAATTATCAACAACCTCATAAACAAGGTGATGCAGCCCCCGCAATGTCGTATCACCAATATACATTGCCGGTCGTGTGCGAATCCCTTCTACGCCTTCCAGGGCGCGAATATTAGATTCGTCATAGCCGGTTTTGTTTGCTTCCACTTGATTTTCTTCTGTTTCACTCACGCTAAATCACTCCCGTGAATTAATAAATAGTCTCTACTCTCAGAAACGTTGACCGATCAATTGTCGGCTTCAATCAGTTCTTTCTTATTCCGTTAATCGAACTAATTTGAATTATTTTTTGCCTTTGATTTCAATCGAAATCGAAGATCGCGGACATCCTGTTTTCCATACTCTGTTTGTAACTTTTGCAGCAATGAAGCCTTATGAAATGAATTGAGCTCATTTAACAAAGCTGAGTTTTCAACGCCGATCTGTACGACTCGATTTTTGATCCCGAGAACCACAGTTTGACCGGCAATTTTATCTCCTGCTGCCTGTTTCCAAGCATCTTTTAAGCGCTGATCCCCTTGAATTCGCCCCAAACCTTTTAACGCAATCAACTCTGATAACGCTTTAGATATAGGAACAGCGTTGGGAATCGCATGTGTCGATTTGAATTCGTACTGTTGTGACATGTATTACCGTGCTTGTGAAAGGGGCATGATAACATATGTGTAACCGTCGTCTGTTTTAAGAACGGCGGCACTGTCTGAGTCAATCAATTGCAACCTGATATGAGCCGCCGAATCTAGTATTTTGAGGAAATCAGCCAGATAACGTACATCGAAAGTAATGACAATTTCGTCGCCTTCGAAGGGAATAGGAATTTCGACTTTTGATTCTCCGACAGAAGCGGCAACACTTTTCAGTGTCAGCAAACCATTGGCAAAAATGAAATCCACACCCCTTGTTTCCACATCCGTTACGATCTGAGCCTGACGTGCTGCCCCATAAAAAGTCCCCACTTCCAAATCGATATTGTAAGTTGGTTCGGGCGGAATGACATCTCTGTATTTTGGAAATCTTCCTTCGACGAGTCTGCCGAAAATCGTAGAATGGCCACTCTTCACGATTACATCGTTAGCACGAATGGCAATCTGAATACTTCCTTCATCACCAATCAAACTTTTTTCGATCAGCGACATCGCTTTGGCCGGAATCACAGGGCGATTGTTTTCATAAGATTCTTCCCCTTGATAAGTACATGCCGACTCTACCATGGCTAATCGCCGACCATCCGTGGCAGCAAGCGTTAACTTATCATTTTCTACATCAAATAATACACCTCCTAAGGCGTATCTGGTACTTTCCGGATCTGTAGCAAATACCGTACGTCGAATCATTTCACGAAATGATTGAATCGGAAGTTCAAAGAAATTCGTTTCGCTAAATGTTTCTACTGATGGAAATTCAGAAGGATCGTGCACCGAAAGGCGAAACTCACTTTTTCCTGATTGAATGAGGATATAATCTTGTTCTGTATCTTCACCCTTTTTCAATTCAATTTCTACTGAATCGGTTGATGCTTCGCGTAAGATAGCAACCAATTCGTGTACGGACAGTAAAATCTCTCCTGGTACCATCACTTCGACTTCTTCAAAGTCAAATCGAATACTGACTTCCAGATCAGTTCCACTCAAAGTTGCTTTACCATCGCCCGCTTCGAGTTTGGCGCACTTTAAAATTTCTTTTGGTGAACGAGAACTGATGACGCTTCCAATCATTTGGAAACCGGATAGCAGTGTGGACCGCGAACAACTGAGCTTCATGTTTGAATCAACTTTTGTAAGGTTGCGTTGGAAAAATAGTGACTGCCGTTGTCATTCCAGAAAGCTCTTTTTGACAGTCAGAAATGGTATTTTTTGATGTTATCTTATTTTATTGAGTTTCCTTGAATTTCACAATCATCTGAGGGCTCCGAATCTCCACATCAGAGTTGATTTTCAAGGTAGTTTTTATATTAAAAGGTTTTATTTAGTAGTAGTAGTATCAGAAGGGATACTTAAATGTGAAGATTATGGAAATGAATGATACATCTAATTACTATAAAACGACTTATGAAGAGAACGATATCGTTTACTGATGTAGATAACTTGTTGGTATATCGGTGAAAGAGAGTGGAGTGATTGGTGAGTACCGAATGTAGTTCAAGAAGCGAATTCTTGCACTGTGAATAAACGCCTAAGATACCAACATTCATCAACGCAAATTGAGCATGTTATGCACAAAATGGGATTATCAAGTAAGGCAAAACAAGAGATGAAAAGACGATCTGATCGGCTTTCTTTTTGAAATTTGCCTGACTGTTAAAAAAGATATACTCCAAGTCTTTGCTTGATGCGAGATACTTGTTGTCGTAATCCAGGTGATTTTTTGAGATCGCTCTGAATTTGACGATAAGCATGAATAACAGTGCTGTGGTTCTTTCGATTAAAATAAATAGCGATTTTCGCTAAAGGTTCATTAGTCAGTTCTCTGGATAGAAACATGGCGCATTGTCTGGGAAGTACGATTTGTTGAGATCGATTAGCAGAGCGAATTTCTTGTAAGTTAGTTTTGAATTCACGGCAAACGGCTTTTGAAATTTTCGAGATGCTTGTTCTAGGGGTCTCTATGTTTCCTTCCAAGTACTGTTTTACAAACTGCGTATCAATCCGTTGTTGGTTAATACGACTCACGGTTTGAAGTTGAATTAATAGCGCATATAACTCTCGTGGAGAAAGCGCCTTTTTGTGGGCAATCAAAGAAAGTTCCTTTTTCTGAATTGGAATTTGCTCGAAATTTGCCCAGAAATCTAATAGCTCTAGACGACTTTGATATTTTAAGGGGCTGATTAATGCACAGACTCCGCCATGAAATCGGTTCACAAGTTTCTTCTCAAAGTGTGTTAGTTCTCCTGGTGGATTTGTGGAAGAGAGCAGGACTCTTCCGCCTTGCTTTATAATTTCATCTAATAGTGAGATTAATTCCCGTTGAGTTTGAACGCGGTTTGCTAAACTTTGGACATCCTCTAGAACGAGCAGGTCCAGCGAACGAAATTTTCTCTGGAATGCAGGAATGCGGTTGTTTGCAGAAGCGGCAGCATACTTCGCCGCGAATTCGCTGGCTGTAGTCAGTTTAAACGATAATTCAGGGTGAATTACGGCAAATTCTAATAGAATACTTGAAATAAGAGCTGTTTTTCCGCATCCCGAGGGGCCATAGAGATAAACTAATTGCGGATCAGGCGTATCATTTACGTGTAACAGTTCGATAACAGCCGTGTGCGCATACTGATACTCTTTTAATAGCTTAAATGGTTTATCAGACATGTATTGCTGATGTTTTACGGCTCTTGACATCATCTAAAAGACTTCTTGTCATTCACTGTAAATCAAAGTTTGAACATGCGTGTTTGGCTCTGTGAGCCAATAATGGCTGAGTCTGATTCACTAATGAAATCAACAGAAATGTTCAAATTGCTACAGATATTTTCCAGCGTGATTTGTAGATTCATGATATCCAGAGTTTTTGGAACAGCGATTTTGATCATCATTTCAAAGGTTTGTTCGTCTTCAGCGCTGGTTGCCGAGAGGTCAAGAATATCGATTCCATCTTGACCGAGCTGTGAAGAAATAATCCTTAGAATGCCTGAACGGTTACTCCCGGAAATGGCCAACAAATACTTATCACACTCTCTTGGCGAAAGAATTGTGGGAATTTCTACATCCGGATCTTTTACACAGACGTCCACATTAAAGGCATTACAAATTCCTTCAATATGTTCCTGAATCAGTGTGGGGTCACGTTGTTCGGGAAAATCGGCAGCGATTACAATTGAGAAAAAATTCTGAATGACGGCAATGCTTGCTTCATGAAGATTTGCACCCAATTCATCCATAGCAGTCGTCACAGCCGCCATGATTCCGACGCGATTCGCGGACAGTAATGAGATTATATAGCGTTTCATATCAGACTCCGGTTCTGCCGATTTATAAACGAATTACGCCGCTAAAGATTGCCTGTTCTATCAGTAAATCTGCATTGTAGCGAATCAGACTTCAAAAAAGCGACAGGTAAACAAAAATTATACGCATGCCTTGAATTTTGATCGAAAGTGAAGTTCGTTCGTGGACCTTTCAATTACACGAATATTGCTGTAAGTTGTTAGATATCAATGGGTCCGATCATCTGATCAATCAAGCCACTCTGCCAGAAATTCTTCGAATGGGAAATGATTCATGGTACGACTTGTCTCTCTTTCTGTGATACTTTGTTTGATTCTTTTTTTGGGGATTACGTTTTTCAGAGTGATCATGCCATTTCTCTTGCCGCTGTTTCTGGCGGCTGTGGTTGCCATGGTCAGTCAACCCCTGTTGAATTATTTTGTGAAACGAACGAAAGGCCATGTCAGAATCGCTGCGGGCATTACCACAGCCATTATTGTCTCCGCGATTCTGGTTCCATTATGTGTGGGAATTTTCCTTGGCTCAGTCCAGCTATTTACCACTGTTGTGAACACATTGGATGAGGCTAACTGGAATAAAACGGTACAGACTGTCCGCGAGAAAGTGGAAATTAGTAATGACAAATTTCATCAGGTTATCGAATGGGCTGATCGGTATTTAGTAAAAGAAGTTGATCGCACAGAACAAGAAACTGATCAGACAAACACGGAAAAAGTGGATGAATTTGTTCGAAAAAACTTACAGGCAACATTAGTTCCGATTGCCAAGCGATCTTTGGGATTTGCGGCATCAACGGTGGGGCTGTTAGGGAGCGTTATTTCAGCATTGATTGCCTGGGTGATGTTCATCATTGCCCTCTATTATTTTCTGGCAGATGGTTATTCTCTTATTGAATCGACCCAATCATTAATTCCCGTACATGTAGATTATCAGAAAAGGTTGATCGATCAATTTCAAAAAGTAGTTCGTGCTGTTGTGCTAGCCACATTTCTTGCAGCATTAGGGCAAGGCCTCACAACAGCTCTGGCATTGTACGTGGTTGGTTTTGATCACTTTATCATCTTCCTGATTCTGGCGACGATTACCTCATTAGTTCCGCTGGCAGGTTCCTGGCTAGTTTGGGTTCCTTGTGCCGGCTGGCTCATGTATCAAGGTCATTGGGGTTCCGCCATTTTTCTGACGGCTGTCGGAACACTCGTCGTTGGAACGATGGATAATATCATACGTACTTATGTCCTGCAGAGTGACGCCAAATTGCACCCGCTACTGGCCTTCGTCAGCGTGTTAGGGGGCTTGCAAATGATGGGACTCTGGGGAGTATTTATCGGCCCAATCGTCGCTTCCTGCCTCCATGCATTAGTTCAGATATTCAACACAGAATTAAAGGCATTTTCGCAGGAAAAATTCCAAAATCAGGAATTGTTAGATGTCGTATCAGGTGAAAAGTCAGACGATAAAGGATCACAGTCCAAGCAACAACCTGTTGCGTCAGAAAAACCATCGACTTCTGAAGTTGCGTCTACTGAAAAAGCAGATGATCCTGAGGCAGAAAACAACGACAAGGAAAATCCAACGTCTTAGTGACTTGTGCTCAAAGTGAAGATTGGTAACAACATCGCCAAGGCAATAAATCCAATAATCGAACCCATACACACTACCATGATTGGTTCAATCAGTGTAGTGGCCGATTTAATGGCAACTTTTACATCCCGATCAAAGTAATCACTTAGTTTATTTAATACCATTCCCAGGCGTCCCGTCGATTCTCCGGAGGCAATCATTTGCTGCATGGTAGGAGGGAATAATGTTTTTCCTTCCAGGGCCTCGTGAATCTGTTTTCCAGTAGTGACTTGCTCACTGATATCTGCCCAGCTCTGTTTAAAATGGATGTTATCTGTAACTCCCGCACTCAAATCAATGGCTTCGAGCATGGGGACACCCGCATTGATTGTGGTCGCTAAAGTACGAATGCTGCGGCTGATGGCTAATTTTTTCAGCATGGTTCCAAACACGGGCAATCGTATTATCGTCCAGTCGATGGCAGATTTACCCCAATCTTGAGATCGAATGTAATAAGCGGCTGCTCCCAGAAGAACGAGAAAGAGCAGCAATAAATACCAATAGGATGTAATCATTGTAGAGACAAACATCATCACTTTTGTAGGAGCGGGTACAGCTGCTCCACGCGCCGCAAACATGGGCATCAATTTTGGAAAGACATACGTTAATAAGAATATACAAACTCCAATACACATCACTAACATGATGGCCGGATAGATTAATGCTCCTTTGACTTGTTGAATCGTTTCCTGCTCTTCTTCGGCTTGGATAGCTATTCGGTTCAACATTTGAGGCATTGTTCCACTGGCTTCACTAGCCTTGATTAGATTGACATAAGTGTTGTCAAAATATCGTGGAAAATCGGACAGTGCAGAAGAAAGATCGCTACCAGCTTCAACATTTTTCTGGATATGGCCTAGTATTTCAGCCAGTGTCGGATTCTCGAGCTGTTTGGAAATTCCCTCCAGTGCCGTAGCAACAGGGACACCAGCATCGACCATGATTGCCAACTGGTTGGTGAAGTAAATGATTTCTTTGCGTGAGACGCGTTTTTTGATCGAACTTGAGAAGCCTTCCTTGGGACGATCTTCAGATTCCTCTAAAGAAAGCAGAAAGAGACCTTCTTGGCGTAACTTATTAACCGCCTCATCTCGCGATTCAGCCACCAATTCGCCAGAGTGGTTCTGACCATTTGAGTTTCGTGCTGTATAAGTGAATTGCATGATTCAGCCTTTGATTGAGGAGATCGTTACTGTTATTTAAGTCAGTAACCCCTGGGAATGTTCTTTGATCGACTCACCTCGTAATTCTTGGAGGTGCTCATCGACAATGTCCGGCTCCACTCTTCCATTTAGTAGTAAATCTTTTAACGCCTGTTCCATCGTTTGCATTCCCATTCGGCGGTTCGTGGAGATCACTCCTGGAATAAGATGAGTGGTTGATTCGCGAATGCTGGTCTGAATTGGGCGATTGATGACCATGATTTCCGCGGCTGCAACCCGTCCTTTGGAGAAAGCAGCAGGTAATAATTGTTGTGTAATCACTGCCCGTAGAGATTCAGCAAGGTGACTGCGAATCTGTGATTGCTCTTCCGGGGGAAATACTTCCACTAAACGATCAACTACCCCGGCGGCACTGGAAACGTGGAGTGATGCCAAGACCAGGTGCCCAGTTTCTGCAGCCTGAAGGGCAACTCGAATGGTATCCAAGTCACGCAATTCACCAATTAGAATAACATCTGGGTCTTGTCTAAGAATATGTTTCAGTCCTGAAGAGAAGTTGGGACAATCCTCACCAATTTCACGTTGCTCAATCAGGGATTTTCCATGCTGAAATTGATATTCGATCGGATCTTCCAGAGTAATAATGTGTTTAGAGTCCCGCTCATTAATAGTTTGAATCATGCCAGCTAGAGTTGTGGATTTACCCGAACCCGTTTGACCTGTCACCAAAATTAAACCAGATTTTAAGTGTGTTAATTCTTCAACAATTGGAGGTAATTCTAAACTACTCAGCGTACAAACATCGTTAGAAAAACGACGAATGGCAGCAGCTAACGAGCCCCGTTGCACATGTATGTTAAAACGAAACCGGCCCAGGCGCGGCACCGTAATGGCGAAATCGACATCTTGTTGCTTTTCGAGTGTATGTTTTTGTTTTTCTTTCAATACCTGATCGCAAAGGTCCCGAATCGTTTTGGGATCAAGAGGTTCCAAGGCAGTGGTTTCCAGCTTTCCGTCGATACGAAAGATGGGAGGTGCGTCAGTAACCAACAGGATATCTGAAGCTTCGCTGTCAACGGCGGCATGTAAAAGATCATTTATTTCCATGATTGAGTCGCTTTCTCAGACCTCAAATTATCTTGTTGCAGACGTGTTGAAAAAGTGGTTCTATTGATTGATTAAGGAATGTTGAGGAGCCCACGCTTCATCGCTCACTTTGAGTGCTTCTTCGATTGTCGTCATTCCCTCTTGTGCCTTGCGGAGTGCATCATATCTCAAAGGAATCATGCCACTATTTTTTGCATACTCTTTCACAGTGGCTACCGTGGGATCTGTTGTGATTAATTCGCGTAGGTGGTCGTCGATCGTCAGTAGTTCGTGAACACCAATTCGGCCGGAAAATCCGGTGTTACGACAGTGTTTACAGCCACTACCTTTATAAAATTCCCCTTGTTCCAGACCGGCACGTTCAACCGCAAGTTGCATCGACTTCGGTAATTCATATGGTGTTTTACATTTGGGGCAGATTTTTCGACAAAGTCTTTGGGCTAGAGCCATATTTACTGCTGCCCCGATGAGATAATCATCTACGCCCATGTTGATTAAGCGTGTGATCGCAGAAATAGCGTCATTAGTATGCAGCGTGCTGAAAACCAAGTGACCAGTAAGAGCCGCCTGAATCGCAATTTTTCCTGTTTCCTGATCTCGAATTTCGCCGACCATGATCACATCGGGATCTTGTCGTAAAAGGCTTCTCAGTATCGATGCAAATGAAAGGCCGATTTTTTCGTTGACTTGGAATTGATTGATAATAGGAAGCTGATATTCGATCGGATCTTCTACAGTACAAACATTCTTTTCGATCGAGCTGACGGCGTTCAAAGCAGCATATAATGTAGTACTCTTACCACTACCCGTAGGACCTGTTACCAAAATAATGCCGTTTGGTTTTTCCAATTGTTCGGTGAAATTTTCTAAGACTTCTGAGCTGAATCCCAACCGTTCCAGCGAAATATTTACGCTGCGATTGTCTAGAATTCGGATAACGACTTTTTCACCATTAGACATTGGTAATGTACTGACGCGCAAGTCGATAGGGCGCCCCTCCATCAGTACATGAATTCTACCGTCTTGGGGTAGGCGACGTTCACTGATATCGAGACTGGCCATGATTTTTATACGGGAAGAGACAGCAGGAGCCAAATGCACTGGTGGTTCAAGAGCCTGTTGCAGGACTCCGTCCACTCGATAACGGACGCGCAATTGCTGCTCGGTAGGCTCAATGTGAATATCACTGGCACCTTCACGGACAGCGTTGTAAACAATGTAGTTCACCAGTTTGATAATCGGACTTTGACCCGCAAATTCGACATCAAAACCGATATCATCAATGGATTCTTCAATGAGCTCAACGTTAGTGCCGTTCGCATCATCGATAATATCATCGATCACGAACACGTTGGTATTAGGCATATAGGTTTGCACCATACGCCGAATTTCTCGAGCATTTGCTGCGACAATTTGGATTTCAGATTTTGTGATATCTTGCAATTGATCAACAAGAAAGACGTTCGTCGGTTCGGCAACAGCAACAGTCAGAACGTTCCGCACTTTAAAGAGTGGAAGTACGGTGTGTTTTTCCACGAATTCACGTGGGAGTACATCAAACACTTTTGAGTCGAACATTCGGCTATCGAGCTGAACATAGGGAATACGGTACTCCAGAGCCAGGCATTCTAAAACTTGTTCTTCGGTACAATATTCACTATTGACGAGTAACTCACCTAGTAGCTGACTGCCATCTCCATTTGCCTGTTCTTCAAGCGCAGACTCTAATTGTTCTAGAGTAATATACTCTCTATATATGAGTAGATCACCGAGTCGCATTTTAGGTTGTAATAAGGAATTTTTATTCATATCGAGACACAGTTTATTTATTGAAAACTGGAGACGGCATCGATCACAGAATCGAACAAGTCGAATCGTTGATCAAGTCGCGTCATCTCCAAGATTTTCTTACCGGGGTCTTCTAGACCACTAATTTTGAGATTTCCGCCTTGTTCGCGTGTCAGATCCTGTAAATCCAGTAGGGCGGTCAGACCGGCACTATCAAGGACTTCGCTTCGATCCATTTGTAGAACAACCTGAAAATGATGGTCATTAATGGCATCTGAAAGCGCATTTACAAATTCTGTAGATGTATCATCCGTCAATTCATCAGGTGTGTGAGCAACCAACACACTTCCAAAAATTTCTGTTGTAATCTGCATGGAATCAAAGTCTATGTACTAGGTTTTCTTGTTGAGTTAGGCGCCATTCCTACCACTTGATTTCTGCCGCTTTCTTTGGCCTTGTATAAGTATTCGTCTGCGATGCGAACGAACTCGTTGGTAGTGGAAGCGGGATGTCTATATTCCGTTACTCCAAAGCTGGCGGTTACCTGAAGTTGTTGTCCTTCGAACAAGATAGGGAAGTTTTCCAATGTTTCGCGTAAATCTTCGGCAATCTGCATCGCCTGTGAATACTCGTGGTCGAGCAGTACGCCGATAAATTCCTCGCCACCGTAGCGAGCAACAATGGCATTTTCCGGCATGACTGTTTTCCAAATGCGGGCCACTTCTTTTAAGACAAAATCTCCCGCTTGATGGCCAAAGGAGTCGTTGAACGTTTTAAAATGATCGATATCACTCATGATGATGCTGAGCGTCGTCGATTGTGCGTCCGCAGTTTTAGTCAGTTTTTGCAACTTTTCCTGGAACGTTGCGTGATTAAGTAGCCCTGTTAAGCCATCACGACTCGCCATTTCTTCAATACGTTTGAATAATTGAGAATTCTTGATACCCAACGCATAGATATTAGAAAGGATGTAAATCAACCTTCCAATCGTTGGTGAATCAAGATCAACTTTGTCAATAATCAGCAGACCAATTAATTCTGAACCAACAGTCAAAGGAGCGATTGCATCCGGCATGTGGGGATCTTCTTCCAGGATCCTTTTCAGTCGATAGTCCTGATCGGCATCGTTTCTCATCACAATCTGACGATTTTCGATCACCCAGGCAGCAACTCCCTGGTTCGGATCAGGTCGGTAATCGAGTTTATCGCGAGATCGAACAGGAAGCGGATTTTTCAGAGCACGCGATTTACTATCCCACAGATACACCTGACAGTGTTCACATTGCAAAGAGGCTTTGGCAGTGCTGATAACCGTAGGAATCAGTGACTCATTAGATTGATTGGTTGAGATGCGTCGACCAATATCCTGTAGTGTCAGTAATAATAATGGATAGTTGACATCTTTCTCTGTAGGACTCGTATCTGAGGGGTCATCCAGTTCTGTGTCTGCTGTTTCAGCGAGAGAATTGGTATTGTCGAAACCGGGCGTGATTTCTTTTTGGGATTCATATAATCGACGAACCAATTCATCGTTTTGAGCATCAAATTGGGAAATGGTCTTCTGTAATTTACCGACATAGAGGTCGATCAATAATGTCATCCCTATGAGTACAGCGGCGCTCAAAATACTCAGGACGTAAGTCGGGTTAACTTCACTGATGTCTGTTCTGAAGAGGACTTCAGCAAAACAAGCACAAACAGATAATACCGTGATAGTCCAGTAACAGATCCGAGGTGAAGAAACCGCGGCCAGAATCGTGGGTAGAGTGAGTAAAAGCAACGGGGCTGCACCAAGTGGCCAGTCCATGTACGTACCCAGTAAGACAGCGAGCGGACATAGGCAGACTACCAACAGTGCGTAGGACCAGAACTGGATGGCAGCATAATAATTTCGCATAGTTAATATTTTCAGTAAGTTTGTGTTTTTGTGTTGTTGAGCTTCTAGGCAATCACATCATTAGTGATGTTCAAGCTTTCCTGGACCTGTATTAATAATTTTTTGGGGCTGAAGGGTTTGACCATGACGTTGTTTATTTTTAGCGTTTGCATATATTCATCGTGGTCGAACTCAAAACCCTTGCCGGTTAATAACGTAACAGGGATTGTTTGAGTATTAGGAAAGTTGCGAATTTTTCCACAGAGTTCTATTCCATTCATACACGGCATTTGTAAATCCGTAATAATCATATCAGGGGCTTGCTGTTGAACTTTTTCCCAACAACTAAACCCATCACGGAAGCCTTCTACTTCAAGTCCCGCTTTCTTGAGTTTCATGCAGATGGCTCGGACAATGTGTGAATCATCATCACAGACATAAATAAGAGGAACCATTTTTACTACCTTTGTCAAATTACTATTTTCACTTGGAACTTTTAGTACTATGTTGCTCAGACAATCGCCGGTGAGGCGACTCGACGGACTTTTTTCTTTTCCTGGTGGCCCAACGGAATCGTGATATTAAAACAGGTTCCTTCGTTTACTTTGGATTGAATTGAGATCGAACCATTGTGCACATTGGTGACGATAAAGTGGACTAAAGCAAGTCCCAAACCGGTTCCGGCTGCAGAACCATTGTTTTCTGGAACTCGATAGAATCGTTCAAATATATGAGGCAGAGACTTCTCCGGAATGCCCATCCCAGTATCTCGAATTTCAATCACAGCTGAAGCATCTTCCATTCGACTTCGCAAGCGTACTTCGTGCCCGTTAGGTGTATACTTAACCGCGTTCGATAAAAGATTAATAATTGCCTGTCCGAACATGTCATTATCTACATGCACAGGTAAATAAAGATCACTTAATTCTGTGATAAATGAAATCTCTTTCTCTGCAGCATTGGGTGAGATTACGTCGGCCGCTGTTTTCAGTATATCGTTCAACTCATAGTCATGCCGCTTGATTTCGATGACACCACTTTCGATTCTCGCGAGATTGAGCATACTGTTTACCAATCGTGTGAGGCGATCAATCTGGTCATTCATAAACCCGTAAAGTTCTTGTGCTTCCTGTTCATCACAGTCACCATCCAATAGCATTTCTACATAAGCTTTGATTCCCGACATCGGTGTTTTTAACTCATGTGCAACTGAAGACACAAATTCAGCATGTTTCGTTTTTTCATTCTGCTCTTCGCCAATATTTTCAACCACAATCATCGTACCCAGTATCGACAGGTTTTCATCCCAGAGATTGGTGGCAACAGCGCGGTAGTAATTAGTAGAATCGTTGGATGTAAGATCAAATTCTGCGCGTCTGCGAAGCGTAGCATCTCTACGCTCGAATGTCTTTGCCAGTAGTTTGGCGAGCTCTGGTATAATGGAATTGTTTGTTAATGCTTTGCTGAGCGACAAACTTGAGTCGGAATAATTTTGATTATGGCTAGCTTCGTCCATCAGAAATGGACCAGCGGCAGGATTCGAAAATTCAAGCTCATGTTGTGCGTCAAATATCAGGATACCATAATCCAGATTCTTGATTACGGATTCCATCAGAAGCTCTTTTTTGAGCGAAGTGTTCAAACGGGCCTTGAGCATGGTTTTGACTTGTTTCGTCGAGACCAACTCGCTACCAGAATCCTCGATTTTCTGAATCGCTTCTGCAAAGACGTTTCCGAAAAAGTTTCTACGTTGGAAGCCTGGTCGCTTTAATCCAGGGTTTCGTAAATAGGAAGCGATTTGATTGCGGTCTTTTTCGATGGTTTTGACTAACCAGAACCAACCGGCCAACGACGCAATCAGTGAGATCACAAACGCAACTGCCGGACTCACTAACTGATTAGTTATCAGGAGGTTATCTGCGCAGCTCACTACTAAGAGCAGCAGCACCAGTAACCAGTATTTACCATAGCTATTCATTGCCGATGACTTTCTCAGTAGTTTCTACGTACTACTGAAAAACGAAGAACACATTTACGTCTTCCAGATTAAGAGATAGCTTCTTAGACCTCTAGCTATAAGAGGTGGAGGTATCTCACCACTTAAATCTAGGTTACAAAATGCAGGTTGTCCAATTCTGTAATCGAGAATGGTATGAACAAATCAAGAAGTATCGATGTGTTCATATTCTGCATGAAGCGAGTGGTTAGACTATGGAGAGGGGAGCAAGGATGCGACTTGCAATAGGGTAGGGTCAGTAGGCCACTTTGTACGGGCTGTGTCGATAATAGTTTTTGCGCTGATATTCTGACCGCGGTTTATTGCGCATAACCCTCGTAGTATCTCCACGTGGAGTAATTGATGTTGATGGGCAGCGGAGATCTCATCAAAGAGGTGTTGGGCTTTTTCAAGATTACCAATTCGCAGAGCGGTATCCCCGAACGCAATCATTTCCGAAATCGAAAGCGATTCTGGATCATTTTTCTGACAGATGGCAAATTGTTCAAACGCCTCAGAATAATGTTCCGAATAGTAAAGACATCGAGCAAGATGCTTCCTCCAGATATGATTTTTGGGGAAGTGATTTACAACCATAGCATAATAGATTCTAGCTTGGTCCCACTGTTGGTTTGCTTCACAAACGCGACCCAGGGCAATAGGAAGTCGGCGACTGCCGGGCGTAGTGTGCAAAGCGCGTAAGAGCACGTTCTGAGCTTCACCAGTCATCCCTGTTTGCTCATAGAATGCAGCTAATTTGAGTGCATAATCTTCATCATACGGTTTTAATTCGATGGCGCGCTTCAGACACGAGATACCTTCCTCGGTCTGTCCCGCCTGAAAAAACAGAGTTCCGATAGCACTCTGTTTTTCCGAATCATGTGGGCTGGCCGCACGAATCGCGCGCAATGATTGTAGAAATTGGTTTTGATTTCCCATGTCATATGAAAGCTGTGCTTCGATTTCAAATGTGCCGATATGACCGGGATCAATTTCGCGAGCTGATGCCAGTAGGACTTTCGCCTGGTTCAATTCACCGTTTGAATAATGGCCGAGTGCCTGCTGGACTAGCTCGTTTGCCTGCTGATTGAAGGGAGAAGTGCTCTTTTTGTCTGCAGCAAAATTTACCTGCTTGGGGTTCTCAGTTTCCGTTGCATGTTTCGTTACAAAAGAGGAACTCGAAAGAGGAATGTGCTGACAACCGTAGCAGAATAGAGGCGCTAGGCAGAACAGTCGCATTAAAGATTGTAAAGAGGAATGACCGTGCTGGAGCATGTTTAAGGATCTCCCTCCAGCGAGGGAATATGTACTTCTGCCGCTTCTTGCGTAGGGGGTAGGCCAATCAGACTCCGATTTCGATTTTTCAGCGCTTCCTGAATATATTTTTGTAATTGGATCGCTTCAATATTGTTCTTATCCAGGCGGACTGCCGTATTGATGTGTAACTTCGCTTTAGGTAAATTGCCGATCCTCAGGTATTTCTTCGCTTGCTTGATATGTGACTGAACAATACGTACTTGATTGATGGGCAGAAAGTTTTCTTTAAACGCTTCTATACGTTCTGCCGCTTCATATTCCAGCGTTTCTCCCTCAACCCGAGCAGTCTCAGGGTGTATAATGCGGGGAGTAATCAGAATAATCAGTTCCGTGCGTCTTAGTGTTTCCCGTTGCAGGCGAAATGCATTGCCAATCACAGGAATCGCCCCTAAAAACGGTACTTGATTTTTTGTATTATTAGCTCGTTCTTCGATTAAGCCGCCGATGACAACAGTATGGCCATCATGAACCATTACATTGGTAGTAACTTCTGTTGTTTGTAAATCGGGAAGGTCTGTGACCTCACTGATTGTAGCAGTACTTCGTTCCGGATGAATTTCCATGCGAATTTGCCCATCGGGGGTAATAAAGGGTCGCATGTTGAGAACAATACCCGAGTCCAGGAAGTTGACGTTCTGGATCGAAGTGTTGCCATTTTGTGTAATGGTAGAATAACTAATTCGATCACCGATGATCAGTTCGGCTTTCTGTTTGTTTAAGGCTCTCAACTGAGGTGAAGCAATCAAATTGGTTTCGGTAATGTCTTCCAGTGCTTCGACGAATCCACTAATATCGCCGCGTAAAAAACCGTATTTCAGGCCAGCTACATCTGCAATAAACTGTCCCGTTGGTGGCACAATGGAACTACCTCCGGAACCTGGAAAACCACTAGCGTTGTTCAAGGTCTGACCGTTGCCATCTACGAGCAAGCTTCTACCATTGTCTCCCAACATGGCAAAATTCACTCCGAATCGCATATCGTCATTCAGCAATACACTGATGATCATTGCTTCAATCACGACTTGCATGGGAGGCACGTCCATTTTTTCCAGTAAACGGTCCACTTCTTCTAGAATTTCAGGGTAATCGCGAACCACTATGGCGTCATTCTGAGCAAACGAATCACCACCGGCATTCGTTTCATCAGGCGAAATACCAATTTCACTGGGAGTGGTTAATGAAATAAGCCCGACATTCTCCGTTAATAAGGGGGTAATCAGGTTCTGTAATTCTTTAGCACTAACATAGAAGGGAGTATATAACTTTGTGACCACTTTGCGGTTGGACTTCTTTTTCTGTTCCATTTCCGCCTGAGTCATTACATAAGTAAACGCCCCTTCTTTTTCCGAGGTTAAATCGCGAGAACGCAAAATCGCATCCAGAGCTTGTCTGGGAGTCACGTTCTTTAAATTGGCTGTAATAGTACCAGTCACTCCCTGCCCTGCTAGAATATTCGTTTCGGAAAGTTCACCGAGCATATCCAAAACCTGCATGATTTCTGCATCTTGAATTTGCAAAGAAAACGTTTCCTTTGAATCATTGTTGGGACTCACTTTGAGTAGTGGCTTGTTCTGATTTTTCGCAGTGTTTTCTGGCTGTTCCGTTTGCGGCGCTGTTGTGCTCTGTGTCGTCGTTTTTTTCTCCGAGTTTGCTGACTGCTCTGCGGGCTTTTGCTGCATGCTGTCCAGCTTGCGTTCTAAATCACGCAACTGATTCATTTGCTGCATTTGTTGTAACAATTTGGTTGCCTGTTCAAGTCGGTCTGTATTTTGCACCAATTCAATATTGGATCGTTGACGTGACTGAATTTGCAGATTCGCGAGACGATCGACTTGTTTGGTCAAACTCGCCAAACGCAGTTCCATTTTGGAAGACTCTGGCTCATTCGTTGTCAGGTCCGAATTGGAGGCCACATTAAATTGCACAGAGTGCGCACGCTTTAGGTTTGTTTTTGGAGCAGTGGAAATTTCGATGCCTGGTTCGATCAGAATCCGCGAGCGGACGGATTTCTTTTGGAGTGAAACCGGTTGCGCCCGTGTCTCTGGTTGTATGGGTGTCATTTCCGGAATCTGTTGCGGTGAAACCGTTTTTGTTATCACATTCTGATTTGAAACAGATATTCGCGGCTCTGCTTCTGGCAATGTAAATTTTTTGCTGACAACGGGCTCAATCTCAATGCGTTGTGATTTCTCTTGGTGGTGAGGTGAAATAAACAGAGATTGAGGAGTTTTGACATCTGTCATGGCGGCTATCAACAGAAGCGACAGTCCTGTCAGCGTTGCCCAGAATGCCGGTATAAAAAATTGTCTTTTCATGTTTCGACCATCATCCATGATCGTTCGAATCAATATTAAATAGCCCAGTGATGCGAACTGT
>JAJDEK010000494.1 GCA_029259875.1 Planctomycetaceae bacterium | reverse complement strand
CAGGCCAGGAATCTGTTTCATGACTTCGACCACTTGTTCTACAATTTTTTGCGATAATTGTAGATTGTGTCCTGCCACCTGGACTACCAGGTCCCCGCCTCCTCTTCGGCTGATCATTCTCATCAGCATCATTTCCGTTTGTGCTTTTACTTGGACTTTCATGCCGGGGACCGGGCCAATTGCATCGTCGAGTGCTTTTCGAATCTCTTCGATACCTCGTTTGCGTTCGCTACGCGGTAAGAGTTGAATACGTAACGTGGTGCGATTCCAGCGGTCTGCGTCGTCGGCACCATCGCCGATGAATGAAGCGATAGCGACTGCTTCCGGAACTGATTTGATAGCCGCTTGTTCGAGAATACGCGTTTGCTGGTCTAGTTTTTTGAGTTGAATACCGGCTGCCATTCTCGAAAATACATTAACTGTAGCTTCATCTGTTTTCGGCAGAAACTCGGTTTTGATACGTGGGGACAACCCTAGCGTCGCTGTAAAACATGCTAATAACATGAAACCGGTCATCGTTGCATGCTTTAAACTGAAACGTAGTATTCGCTCATAAGCCCGTTCCAGCAACAGCAGAAATTTGTGATTCGTGTTATGGAATGCACCAATTATAGTAAACCAAGGTGCGGTCCAGCGCGAGTGGACTTTTTTTGTCTCAGCCGGAATCCAGTAAGCGCTCATCACGGGGGTCAGTGTCAGGCTGGCAAATAAAGAGCAGATTAGTGAGAACGAAACAACCCACGCCAGTTGGTGCAACAGAATCCCCGTTGCGCCT
This sequence comes from Planctomycetaceae bacterium, assembly GCA_029259875.1. Classification (GTDB taxonomy): domain Bacteria; phylum Planctomycetota; class Planctomycetia; order Planctomycetales; family Planctomycetaceae; genus Gimesia. The sequence continues at coordinate 6,375 of JAJDEK010000494.1, read as the reverse complement.
TGAATAAAAACTAAAGGCAGGAAGATGATCAGCGTGGTTAATGTGCTGGCGATAATAGCAGCAGAGACCTCTTCTGTACCTTCAATGGCAGCCGATATGGGATCGAGCCCCTCTTCCCGTTTGCGAAAGATACTTTCCAGAACCACGATCGAATTATCCACTAGCAGGCCTACACCAAGTGCTAAGCCTCCAAAGGAGATGATATTCAGTGTGAAACCTTGAAAGTAAATCAGGATAAATGTTGCTAGGACGGAGAGAGGCATACAGACACCAATCACCAGCATACTACGGAAACTTCGCAGAAAGAGAATGAGCACCAGAATCGCCAAACCCATACCGTAAAGAGCCGCTTCCTGAATATTGGCGATCGATTGTCGAATAAAATCAGACTTATCAAGACGAATACTCAGATTCACGTCCGATGACGATTTATTAACGCGTTCAATTTGTTTTCGAACAAGGTCGCTCACACTGATTGTGTTAGCGCCTGACTGTTTAAAAACATAGAGTAGAATTCCTGGCTGCCCATTCATACGAGTCAGCTCAGTACGTTCTTTTTCTCCGTCGACAACATCTGCAACATCCTGAACACGGACGGTGGCGCCTGATTTTTCACGTACTACCGTATTCTCTATTTGTTCCAGGCTCGTAAATTCTCCCTGGCTGCGAATATGTAAATTGAGATGTCCTTCTTCAAAATTTCCAGCAGGTTGGTTGATATTATCCTGCTTCAATGCATTAATGACCTCATTCACGCCCATATTCAGAGATTCAAGTTTGCTACGATCCAGTTTAATCTGAATCTCTCGTATAATTCCTCCTCGCATGCGCAGACGGGCCACGCCATCCAATTGCTCAAACTGGGGGATGATCTGATTTTCTGTGAGACGAGTCAAAGTGATCGGGTCGAGTTCACTATTGAGACCAAAATAGATAATCGGGCTATCAGCAACATCGAAGTGGCGGATGTAAGGGTCTTCAGCTCCTTCAGGCAAGGAGTTTCTTAGCTTGTTCAGGGAATCACGGACTTCATTAATTGCCAGATTGAGGTCTGTTCCCCACTGGAATTGCAAACGAACGGTACTACTTCCCTCGACGCTGCTGCTGAGAATGTTTTCCACGCCAGAGACCGAACTGAGTGTCTGTTCGATGGGGCGTGTGATGAGCGTTTCCGCTTCACTGGGGCTGGCACCTTTGTAGATCGTAATTACACTGACGCTGGGATTCTGAATGTCCGGCATCAGGTCCACTGCCAGTTGGGACAAGGAAACACAACCCAGCATGACCAATACCAGAGAGGCCATAAGTGTCGTAATCGGTCGTTGGACTGCCAGTCGGGTCAGTGACATATACTAATCTTCAATCAATTATCATCTGCATTAAAGAAGATGAACCAATTTACAAATTGGTTTTCTGAGGCAAAGGTGGTGACTGAAGAACCTCGTCCATGGGTACCTCAACGGGAGTGACTGTTTGGCCTTCATCGACGAGTCGGTTTCCAAGCGTAATAACGAGATCTCCCGAATTGATTCCAGAAAGGATCTCAACCAGTTCACCATCATTAATCCCGACTTCAATGTTACGTATTTCGGTAACTGGTGGGTTTCCATCAATAATATAAACAGCCGATCCAGGGCCATCTTTGCGGCGGGTCAGAGAGGCAACTGGTAGCACTTTGGCATTGTGACGTTGTTCAAACACAATTTGAACACGCGCATGCATGCCCGGTTTTAATGAAAAATCTTTGTTGGGAATTTCAATATACACTGCAGCCGTTCGTGTTTGTGGATCCAGCACAGGGGCTTTGCGTAGCACATGACCGGAAAATGTTTTGTCTGGGAATGTGTCTACAGTAATGACAGCCTTCTGCCCGAGTTTTACATCTTCATAATCTTTTTCGACGATGTGCACGATAGTGCGAACCGTATCCAGATTGACGATCTTCATCAAAGCAACGTCCGGTTTGGCCAAATCGCCGACGTCAACCAGTCGTTCTGCGAGAAATCCATTTGTGGGAGCCAGAATTTGATTTTCCCGCAATCGCAGGCGGCTTTGTTCGAGCCCCGATTCAGCCTGCTCAACCCGTGCTTGCTCTAGCTCAGTTTGTGCTTTCGCGATGGCCAAGTTTGCTACAGCTTCATCCATTTGTTGTACCGTACTCACTCCTGATTTTTGAAGACGTAATAATCTATCGTATTCTTTTTGTGTCAGTTCCTGAGAGGTAACTTGTGCTTTTAATTGTGCTTTGGCAACCGTGAGTGCGGCTTTCGCTTTAATCACCATTTCCTGGTTTTCAGAGTCATTCAGTTCCAGTATCACTTCGCCTGCTTTGATTTGATCTCCCACATTAAATGGCATCGATTTAATATAGCCGCTATATCTGGTTCGAATCTCAACCTGTGAACCTGCTTCGAGATTACCTACCAGGTTGATGCGTTTTTCAAGAGACTTTTCTGTAGAGCGGGTTACCTGGACGGCAATGGGTTGGGTGATGATGGTTTTAGGGGCTGTCTGAATGTCTTGTAGAGACTGTTCATAAACTAACCAGCCAATGATCATGGCAAGCGCAGTGCAGGCTGGGGCAATCAGTACTTTCATTATTTTTATTTCTCCGGTTGGATGAACCGCAGCAAGGGAGTTTGTTCAATAAAATATCCATCGGACCAATAAGGATCGCTATCAATGCCAAATGAAGTCAGTCTGGAAATTTACTGATAAAAGCCCCTTGTTTATGACAGCAGAGAGGCCTCTGTTGTTCAATCAGGCAGGTTGATGATTATCGTAAAGATAAACTTTTCGGTTTGTAAGGAAGGTCATTTTCAGGCAGGATTGATCGCTCGGGAGAGTAATCAACTCAGCGACTCTATTAGAACTATTTTGATAAGAGAATTCAAGATGTTTGTCGGCCTTAAAGTCATGGTTTAATTATTCTTTTGTTTATGAAATCGTTGCCTTCTGTTTCCTGTTTTCATTTTCTGTCTGTGCTAAAATCCACGCCTGAAACCGAATTTTGTAATAATCGTTAGAAATTACAGATTTTTGACGTTTTCTATAGTTTGAAAAACCTGTGAGTTTGGATTGAGAAGGGAATAGTTATGGATTTAATGAGTACGATTGCTGGTTCCATGATGGAAGGTTATTTTCCAGCCGGTTGGGATCTCGCAAAAATTGATCAATGCATGAATGCGGATCCGGCTTCAATTACAGATCGCCAGTCTTGGTGGCACGCAGACTTCGAGCCGGTGATGTGCGGAAGCGTCACCGATTTTGATACGATTATGGGACACGAAATTGCGTTAACCATTAAGCAGTCACGTGATGCGGGAGAGAAGCTGGCGTTGATTCTGCCAGTGGGGCCGATGGGAATGTACCGTTGGGCTGTGTTCTTCTTAAAGGAGTGGGGCGTTTCCTGCGATCATGTTTATGGATTTAATATGGATGAATGGAGCGATGCAGATGGTAATACGTTGCCCGCAGACAATCCAGGTGCATTCCAGTACGCGATGAAAGAAGCCTTCTATGGTCCTCTAGGTGATTTGACTGTTCCGGAAAATCAAAGACACTTTGCTACCGCAGATGTCCTGCCAACCTATGCCGATAAAATTGGTGAGTTGCGGTCAGCCGGTGCGAAATTGGGTGTCATTTTTGGCATCGGTCGAGTTTGTCATATTGCTTTCTGGGAGCCTCACTTTGCTGGCGAGTTCAATTCCGAAGAGGAATGGCAAGCACAAACTCATCGGATCGGAGCAAAACTGCATCCGCTCACCATTGAACAGAATGCGGTTACGAGTTTTAAAAGTCGAACGACTCTCGTTCCCGCGTATGCTAACACGATAGGACCAGGATGTTTCCTGAACGCTGACAAAATTATCGGTGGCTGTGATGGGATCTTCTCACGCGGGATGCAGTGGCAGGGAATGAGTGTCTGGATGACATTACGACATGAGCCTACCAGTTGGATTCCTTCCACCTACATGACAACACAACCTGGTCGACTGATTATTTTAGACGAATTGGCCGGACCATTGGCTGCGGATTGTAATTAGTCGTTACTGAAAATCGTTAAAAGGCTCTTCCGGAGATCATCTTCGAAAGAGCCTTTTTTTATAGGAGCGTGTTGATAAATTTCTGTGGGATCTTATTTTGAAGTCTGCTCCAGCACCGATTCATGAACATAGATCGCGACAGGCGGATCGTAATGAATTGATAAGGCAATCGCGTCGCTGGGCCGACTATCGATTTCCACTAATTCTCCATTCTGATCGACACGCAACACCGCATAGTAAGTGTGGTCTTCCAGATGCGTGATCACAATATCTGTGAGGCTTCCCCCCAGTGATTCAATCGTGTTTTTTAACAAATCATGTGTTAAAGGACGTTGAGGAGAGAATTCCTGATTCACGCGACGATCAATGGTGGTCGCTTCAAAAATACCGATCAGAATTGGAAAGATGCGATCCCCGTCCACTTCACGCAGGTAAATGACCTGCTGGTCACCAATCTCGCTGATAATAATGCGAGATAACTCCATTTCAACAAGCAAGAGAGCCTCCTCGGGCTGAGTAGGGCATAGGGCACTGCCAACCAGAATAATTATGATATTTATGAATCAGAACGCCTACATTTTCAATGTGATTATTATACACCGACTCACAACAACACAACAGGTTTCTTACGAAACGATGCTCGGAAACCAGCACTATTTTTCTTTTAATTGTGCAATTGTTTCCAAGATGCTTTGGTGCTTTTTTTGTAACCCGGCCAACGTCTCTTTTACACCCTCAACGACATCAGCCGGCGCCCGGTCGACAAAGTTCTTGTTGGCTAGTTTTTTCTCAGTTCCTTGGATGTGTTTCTTGAGCTTTTCCGCCTCTGCCTCTAGGCGAGCCGCTTCTGCTTCGAGATCGATCACCCCTTCCAGCGAGATAAAACCATCCACATCGTTCAGTGAGAACGTGGCTGATCCGCTGGGACGTTGCACGTCAGCACCCGCAGATTCCAAAAGGGTTTTTGCCAAATTATCAAATTGGCTGGCGACATTTTGCATGTCGTCAGCGACATTTGCTTCGCAGCGCAGGAAGAGTTGCAGTGGTACAGCAGGCGAGATTTTATAAACAGCACGAATATTACGAACGGCGACGATCATTTCTTGTAAACGTTCAAAGCGTTTTTCCAACTGAGAATCCTGCCAGGCTTTCGGCGGTTCTGGCCAAGTAGCGACTGTCACGCTTTCCGCCGCTGGTTCCGGGGTGAATAGCCCGCGTTCGGGGGCAATTTCATTCAAGCGTTGCCAAAGTTCTTCGGTGACAAACGGTACAAAAGGCTGAAGCAGACGCAGTAATGAATCGAGCACGCCTACTAAGACTCGCTGAGCGGCCGGTTTTTTATCTTCGTCCCAGAGGCGGGGTTTGATCATTTCCAGATACCAGTCACAGAATTCGTTCCAGGTAAAATCGCGAATGGCGCGCGTTGCGACATCGAACTGGTAACGATTTAAAACTGTTGTCATTTCTTCCGCAACACTGGAGAGACGGCTCAAGATCCAGCGGTCTTCCATCGTTAAATCAGCTTCATTCAGTGGAGCAGGGGTGTAACCTTCAAGATTGAGCATCGCAAAACGGCTCGCGTTCCAGAGTTTGTTGCAGAAGTTTCTGCCATACTCAAAACGCTCACTCACGATGCGGGCAACTTTTTCTCCCGGGTCAGGGTCAAACCAGGGACTCGTGTATTGATAAGACTTTCCGCTCTTGGGAAATTTGATGCGTGGTTTCTCACCGCCAGCGGGAATGGTTGTCTGGTTTTCCAGAGTTTGAGGAAGGACTTCACCGGTCTCTGGATCTTCATAGCCAACCGGCAGTCTGACATCCTGTGTTTCACCGGCGAATGAGGCGATCGTAAACCGCACGGCATCGACGCCATATTTATCGATCAGGTCCATCGGGTCTACGCCGTTTCCTTTCGATTTAGACATCGTTTGACCGAAACCATCCAGAATTTTGGGGTGAATACAAACATGTTTGAAAGGAATGTCATCCATGTTATACAGACCAGTCAGCACCATGCGGGCCACCCAGAGTGTGATAATGTCGCGGCTCGTGACAAGAACACTTCCCGGGTAAAAATAATCCAGGTCCGGATTTTTATCAGGCCAGCCAAGTGTTGCATGCGGCCACAAGGCGCTGCTGAACCAGGTGTCCAGCACATCTTCATCCTGCGTTAGTTGATGGTCGGCCCCCAGCTCATTACCCGTCAGATCCGTTTCGCTACAGATGAGCCAGCAGGTATCTTCATCATCACGCCGGTAACTCACATCATAACGATCGTCGAATGCTTGTTTGAGATCTTCTTCAGAACAGGTTTCACAATACCAGATTG
>JAJDEK010000493.1 GCA_029259875.1 Planctomycetaceae bacterium | reverse complement strand
ACCTGGGCCTCTACGACCGGGACCACGGTCACGGTCTCCTCGTTCGGGCCGATCTCCCTGGTCTCTTCTTTCTGGACGATCACCTCGTTCTCTACGTTCTGGTCGGTCTCCCCGATCTGCATCACGTTTTTCCCTTTCGGGAGGTTGGGCAAATATAAGTGTGGTAGCACAGACTGCGAGTAGAGTTGTGCCGACAGAAAAACGATTTGCGATACGCATCAGAGTGTCTCCGGATAGATGATTAGAAGTGATAAGTGTCTATATTTGAATACTTTACAGATTTACTCGTGAAAAATTAGAGGCATACAATAAAAACTCATTTGAACCAAAAAGCACTGATGAGTTAGCAAAAAATTTATTGCTGGCATATCTCTAACGTATTTTCTACTCAGATCTAACACAGTGGACGAGAAAATGTTTCGAAAAACTCATTAATCTGGAAGAATTTCTAATAGATGATTTTTACAATATAGTTGGTGGATTCCTAGTTTCATCCTGGTTGTCCATCAATCTGGCCTCTTGAGAGGACTTGGATTCAGACCTATGGACACAAAAAAAACGCTCGCAGAAAATACTGCGAGCGAGTTCAATTTAGATGAAAGGAGTTTCTAAAAGTTCCACTTATTTAAAAGCAGTGACTCCTGGCATTGCAACAGGAGGCACGGGCAATGCTCCCCATTCATAACTTGCTGGTGTCAGATCTTCTGTGGAGTTCATCGCCATTTCCCAAGTAATGGATTTACCGGTATAGGCGGCCATCCGACCCATGATGGCAAGCATTGTGCTCTTAGTCATGTACTCACCATTGTTAATTGGTTTTCCTGAGCGAATGCTTTCGAAGAATTCATCATGTTCAACCTGATACATGTTTTTGCTTTTCCCTCGGAATTGCCAAGTCTTTTCGCCTTTGGGATCATAAATCCGATGTTTAAATACATCGACGCGGCCTTTGGTTCCAAAGACATGATCAGAGACATCAACGGCACAACCATCCTGTTGCCGACAACGGCTAAAGCCCTTTACGCCATTGGGATATTCATAAGCAATGGCAAAGTGATCATAGATGTGGCCATAATCTTTGCCAGTTCGAGTTTGACGACCACCGGTTCCACTACAGGAAATCGGGGTTTGATCTTTCATCGTCCAAGCCATTTTATCTAAGCTATGAACGTGCTGTTCGTTATTAAAATCTCCTGAAAGCCAAGTGAAATAGAGCCAGTTTCTCAATTGCCATTCCATGTCACTCCATTCAGGCTCCCGTTTAAACATCCACAAACCGCGAGTGTTATAACTGCATTGAATGGCCATCACATCACCAACCGCACCGTCATGAATTTGCTTAAATGTTTCACGCATTCCCTGGTGGTAGCGCCAGCATAAACCTGACACGATAGAGAGGTTTTTTTCCTTGGCCAATTTACAGGTTTCCAAAATGGAACGCACACCAGGTCCGTCAACGGCAACCGGTTTTTCTGCAAAAACATGTTTGCCTGCTTCGATGGCCGCACGCATTTGCATCGGACGGAAGTGAGGAGGCGTCGTTAACAGAACGACATCCACACAGTCAATCACTTTTTGATAGGCATCGAATCCAACAAATTTATGGTCTGCATCGACTTCCACCTGTTTGGCTACGGGATTCTTTTTTAAGTTTTTATGACTTTTGTCAAGATGGTCATAAAATGCGTCGCCCATTGCCACAAGTTTGGCATTGGGATCGGCTGAAAGCGCTTGTGCCGCTGCACCTGTTCCACGGCCCCCGCATCCAACGAGGCCAACGCGAATCGTGTCAGTCCCACCAGCAAACAGCCCTGATTGTAGAGCGGTCGTCTGAGGTGTTCTGGCGAGAGCAGCACCAGATAAAGTAGACACTGCAGCAACTGCGGCTGAACCAGTTTTAATAAATTCACGTCTTGATGTAGTGTGAGAAGTCTTTGGTGGGGTGGGATTCATAAGAGGTTCCTGAGTTAATTAGCTGCATTAGAAAATTAGCCTGTATCCAAGTTTATCGCAGTGTCTCCAGGGCCACTTGGATCAAGTATGATAGTGCTGAAGCCGCTATGATTAAATTGGACGCGTTCTGGATCTTCAAGATACCATAGGTTAAGTACCTTTTTCGAGGCAAAAAGGCGATTCAATCTTGGAATTTTAATGGAGATATGAACATGTGAGTTGTTTATAGGAGCTCATCAGGTTTGATTAGAGCGTCAATATGCTGGCGACCAAAACGTTGCAAACTTGCGGTTGCGAGATTCACATAATGCTGCCAAGTTGCCTTCAAGCGTTCTTGTTGTTGTTCAGTGAGCACCTTAATTTGTCGTGCAGGACAGCCAGCCCAAAGCGTATTGGGGGGGACATGAATTCCTTCTCGAACCAGTGAGCCCGCAGCAATCAATGCACCTTTGCCAATGACACACCGGCTGAGAATGGTGGCACCAATGGCAATCATCGCGTCATCTTCGACGATTGAACCATGTACAATCGCAGAATGTCCCAAAGTGACCCGATCTCCCAGAATGCAGGGATGCTCGTAATCCGTGTGCAAAATGGAACCATCTTGCACATTGGTCTCCTCACCCACTTCGATGTATTCTAAATCTCCTCTCAGAACACATTGATGCCAGACAGAGCTGTGTGCTTTCAAGCGAACTCTTCCCGTAACAATGGCATCAGGAGTCACCCAGGCAGTCGAATCAATATCGGGCGTGCAATGC
>JAJDEK010000492.1 GCA_029259875.1 Planctomycetaceae bacterium | reverse complement strand
TCCAGTCGAAAAACTGCTGAGACTTCTAAAACTCCCTTCTTAGGTGAGCTACCCTTGATTGGGGCAGCCTTCCGAAGAGTGAAATATAATGAAGGCGAGACAGAGTTGGTAATTATGGTGACACCCGAATTAGTATCTCCATTGAAATCAGGACAAGTTCCTCCTGGGGGGCCTGGTTTGTTTACTGCGACACCTACCGATAGAGAGCTGTATTTAGATGGTGTCCTTGAAGTTCCTAATTATGGCGATGATTGTCCTGACTGCCGATATTCTATTCCAGGACCAATCAGCCCTGAATCAATGATGCATTCTCCAGATAATGTATTACCCCCTGCATCTGCGTCACAAATACCACCTGTGCCTGCAGCACCTTCGGTTCAATCTGAAGTGATTAAGAAATCGACTTTATCACCAGAAAATATTAAGAATTTACAGCAACATCAAAAACTGAAGCAGGTTCCCAAAGCTCCTGCTAGTTCAAAGGTGCCTACTTTAAATGGTCCATCAGCTAGTAAATGGAAAGCCAAGCCAAAAACATCAAAGGCGAATCCGAAAAAGGCTTCAAGCAGTTTGGGTAGTTCATCTTCCAAGAATCGTCCTGGATTGATCGGTCCTGGAAGTTAATAGGAATTATAGAGAATATGTATGATCTAATTCGATAATAGTAAAATTAAGTACGATTACGTAACCTTAAGAATAAGTGATCATAAAATGAGTGGCGTTGTTCGATTATCAATAATCGATCCTAATGAAGCAACACGCAATGAGCTAAAAAATATGCTTATTGGCGTCGACATGGTTTGGCTTGAAGCAGAATGTAGCCGTTACGAGTTTTTCTCGGATGTTGTTTCACAGACTCAGCCGGACATTGCATTGATCTCATTGGATGCAAATCCGGAGCTGGCACTAAACCTGATTGCTCAAGTCACTCGAGATTTGCCGTCTTGTAATGTGATCGTTGTGAGTAGTTCGCAAGAAGGGAGCCTGATCTTAAAGGCGATGCGTAATGGGGCCAAAGAATTTTTAGGGTTCCCTTTGGTCTTAGAAGATTTTCTGTCTGCACTGAATCGGATACAGCTTACATCTGGAAAATCAGAAGGTGAGCATAGTGCGCCTCGATCAAGTCAGGTGATCACAGTAGCTGGTGTCAGTGGAGGAGTTGGTTGTACTTCACTCGCCATAAATCTGGCTTGTTGTTTGGCAAGTAGTGAGCGAAACAGTGTTGCGGTAATCGATCTTGATTTGGCACTGGGAGACACTGATGTCTGGCTGGACATTATTCCCGATTACACAATTCAGGATGTTGCAGAAAATATTGCGCGGCTGGATTATTCGTTATTGAAGCGATCTTTGACCAAACATAGTTGCGGTGCCTTTTTATTGCCTCGGCCAGTGCAAATGGATCAGTCGATGCAAATCAATACTGAAGTGCTAAAACGTATTATTGCACTTTTAAGAGCTACGTTTACGCATCTGGTGATCGATGTCAGTAAATCATACAATAGTCTTGATATGGCAGCGATGGAACTATCAGATACTGTTTTATTGACGGCTCAATTAGATTTGCCATGCTTACGAAATGTGGTTCGATTGTCACAATTTTTTGATACGAATGAACATATTTCAGAGAAAATCAAGGTTGTGATGAACCGCCTCGGATTGGAAGACACACAGATCAGCATTAGTAAAGCGCTGGAAACAATTGGTCGTGACATTTTCTGCCAAATACCTAACGATTATGCCACGATGGTTGAATCAAGAAATAATGGCGTTCCTCTCGTATTACAGTCTCCGAAAGCGAAGTTGACGAGAACGATTATGGATTTAGCGATTAGTGTAGGCGGCGATATCTCTGCTACTGACGAAGACTCGACAGCAAAAAAGAAGAAAAGCCTTTTTGGTTTTTTGAATAATTCAAAATAGAAACGTAGAGTCCGTTACCTAATAATTAGGCATCTAGATCAAGATTCGTACCTAGCTCTCCTTCAGCATCTGGGATTTTTGTGGAATGATCTTCTTCAGGTTTAGAATCCTTGGGCTTAGGGTGCTCCTCTTCATCATCAAACCCGAGTGGCATGCGACCATCAGCGTCTCGGTCGCCTGATTTGTCTGCATTGCCGACATCCTGCATTTGATGTTCGGTCATTGCTTTCTTGTCGATCGACATATTTTGTTGAGCAGCTTCTGCTTTTTGCTTATCAACATTCGCATCGCTTTTCTGTGCGCCAGCGAAAGAACTCTGCAAATTGGATGCACTAGGGTTGATCGAACTCATAATGACTGATCCTTTAACTGGATTTCGCGAGCTACCAAGATCAGGTTGCACATCAGAGGATACGATTTTAACTGCTGCTAGAGAGTAATTTTCAATGATAGCTCAAAAATGTCAAGAGAGATTTGACCGTAATTAGGGAGTCAGTGCTCTGCTTTCCAGGAATTTAGCAATAGATGGGCTTGTCCCTGATGATGGGCCTCATGCCAGCAAATGACTTGTAATGCCAGACGATTTGTCCAGTCCCGCTCTTTTAGGCCTTCAGGAATTTGATCCAAATCTGCCTCATTGATTGTTAATAGTGTTTCAAGCAAGTTTTCACGAGATTGGGCGAGGATAGTTTGAATTTCATCCACAGAGGGAATGTTCTTATCAGCAATACTCCCCTTTTGAAACTGAGGGAACCAGGC
>JAJDEK010000491.1 GCA_029259875.1 Planctomycetaceae bacterium | reverse complement strand
ACGGCGCGGTCAAACGGTTGATGTTCAGCCAAACCTTCCTTCGTACCAAGCCAGAGATCCCAGTTGATATTTTTCGGATTCATCTCTTTTTTCAGAGCATAGTACCGCCATTGTCCCATGGAAGAGTTACGGAAGTATTCCGTCTGGAACTGGAGAACTTTTCCGAGTTGTCCGTCTTGGAGACGCGCCCGGACGTCATCCCAAACGGGAAGACTGGTGGACTGCACGCCGACCTGCATGATCTTGTCTGTCTTTTTCCAGGTTTCGACCACGGCCAATGCTTCTTCGACTTTTTTCGTCATTGGTTTTTCACAATAGACGTTCAGCCCGGCGTTCATCGCATCGATGGTCTGCTTGGCGTGCCAGTGGTCGGGAGTACCGATTGCCACAGCATCCAGTTTTTCTTTTTCGAGCATGTCGCGATAATCGACATACGCTTTGACATCATTGCCCAACTCTTTTTTGATGTAGTTGGCTGTGCGATCACGGTGTTCTGAATAGACGTCAGAGACAGCGACCAGCTCAATGTTCATCCCATCCTTCTTCAATTGGACGAGCTTTTTTACGTGTGCACTAAATCCACGTCCACCAGGGCCGATGAATCCAATGCGAATGGCTTCGTTACTGTTGGCGGCTCCCAAAGCGGGCGCGGTTGCTAATCCAGCGATAGTACTGGCAGCGACGGCTGTCGTTCCTGATGTTTTCAGGAAATCTCTACGATTGAGGGGGCTGTGGTCCATTTCGTTATCTCCCGTTATTTAATAGAGTGGGTGTGCTACTGGCGGGCATCAGGGTTATATTATTTGCTTTCACTTTTTCAGGTGAATATCCTCTGATGCAGTATGGGTAAGGATGAAATCACTTTTCCTGCTAATAATAGTAGCAATAATGTAGACCAGATGGTACTTATCCCTCTACATTTTCGAAATTGTTGCCGATTCAATTGAAACTGCCAGGCACGCTTGTCGGTCGGCATGAATTTCTAAATAAAGACAATATATTGTTGGGTTAAGCGGTGTTAATACGAGGATTAAAAGGATTCGAAGCCTGTTGGGGGGGAATGCTCTCAATTGGTAACTTTGATGGCGTGCATCGAGGGCACCAATTGATCATTCAAACACTGATTCATCAGGCTCGAAGTCAAAAACTGCCTGCGATTGTCTTTACATTTGATCCCCATCCGATCCATCTCCTTAGACCGGAACTCGCGCCTCCGGAATTAATGGGAATCGAAGAGCGCGCGGCAATTCTGCAGAGTTTGGGCGTAGATTATGTCGTTGCCTATCCTACAGATCGCGCATTGCTCAATCTGAGTCCGGAAGAGTTCTTTCAACAAGTCTTACTTGAACAGTTAAAAGTGAAAGGTTTGGTGGAAGGCCCCAACTTTTATTTCGGTAAAAACCGAACGGGGAACGTGGACCTGCTACGGAGATTGTGTGAGCGTGCAGGAATGTCTTTCGAAGTGGTTGAACCTGACATATGTAATGGACGGATGATTTCTTCCTCAGAAGTACGAAAAGCAATTCAAGCAGGTGATCTGATTCTGGCAACAGAAATGCTGGGCCGACTTTATCAGGTCAAAGGCACGGTGGTACATGGTGAGGAACGGGGAAGACTTTTAGGATTTCCGACGGCTAACCTGTCTGAGGTATCTACCTTGCTTCCAGAAGAGGGAGTGTATTGTGGGTTTGGAATTGTTGGAGAACAGCACTATCCTGCGGCGATTCATATTGGTGCGAATCCGACGTTCGAAAACTCTGAGAAGAAGGTGGAAGTCCATTTGATTGGTTTTTCTGAAGAGATCTATGGTCAACAACTCCAGATCGAATTTCTGGAGAGGCTAAGAGAAACCGAAACGTTCTCTGACGTCGAAACACTCAAAGCACAATTAGTGATTGATGTTGAAACAGCAAAAAAACAGGCCCATCAATGGAAGGCTGCTCGATAATCCTCTAAGATGAATTAAACGACAAAGTGGAACCAGAAACAGAAAATCGCAGGAACAATCTGAGTAGGAATCATGAATGAGTATTAACTGGAGTCCCCTTTGTGAACTGATCGAAACACATCAGAAAATTCTACTTTCCTGTCATGTTCGGCCTGATGCCGACGCACTGGGATCTGAGTTGGCGTTGGCTGGTTTTCTCAAGCAATTGGGGAAAGAAGTACGGATTATCAATCCCTCGGTGCATCCCAAAAGCATGGGATTTCTTGTTGGCGAACACGAAGTCCGTTATGTCGGTGATGGTGTCACTACCGAAGATTTTGAATGGGCTGAAGTACATATTATTCTCGATACTAGTGCCTGGTCACAATTACCGGGGCTGGCGAATTTCTATCGCAAAACCAAATCAAAAAAAGTGGTGATTGATCATCACGTCAGTTCTGACACGATGGGGGCGGAAGAGTTTAAGGATATCACCTCCCCTGCCACCGGGTGTCTGGTTTATGATTTGGGCAAAGCCTTGAATTGCACAGTCACAGCCGAAATTGCGACTCTGATTTACGCGGCCATTGCCACAGATACCGGCTGGTTTCGTTTTCCTTCGACCACCAGTTATACCATGCAGATTGTCAGTGAGCTGATTACCGCTGGCGCAGAACCCCATCAGATTTATGAGTTGCTGTATGAGCAGAATAAATTACCCCAACTGAAACTCATGGGGCGCGTGCTCGGTAAAGTGCAAACCGATTTTGATGGTTTACTGGCTTATACGGTTGTTAGTTGTGAAGACTTCAGTGAAACAGGAACCACCCCCGTAGATACGGAGGGACTCGTTAATTATTGCCTGACACTGGCAGGAACACAGGCTGCCTTTATCGCCGTTGAGCAGCGTAGTCGTCAGGTCAAAATCAGTTTTCGAAGTCGCACTACGTGGGATATTTCCAAAATCGCAGAATCATTTGGAGGCGGCGGACATCGACAAGCTTCCGGAGCGATGTTAAATGGCCCCCTTACTTCAGCCGTCACGAAAGTGTTGGGAAAATTTCGCGAAATGTTTGATGCCAGCGAGAATTAGTTCGCCATATTTGTGCGAATTTAT
>JAJDEK010000050.1 GCA_029259875.1 Planctomycetaceae bacterium | reverse complement strand
CTGCCATTAAAACATAAACGGCTGCAGCTCCGAAATGATGACTGTTGTGGACGGTGACTGTTCCCGTGCCTACTTCAGACGCTTTTTTAATCGCCAATTCCATAGCACGGGTAGCGGCGACATGCCCCATGGCATTGCTGCCATCCAAAACAGCAATCGCCGGAGTTTCAATGGTTGTTAGAATCTGTGCACGGGGATCGATATCGCCCATATCCATCGCTTCAAGATAGCGTTCTGCGGTGCGACTGCCATGTGAGTGTATGCCTCGCAGGTCAGCTTCGATCAACCGGTCTGCTGCAATCTCCGCCTCAACCTCAAACATCCCCAGTCGCACAAAAAGTTTGACCAGTAATTCCTTGAGCGGTTCTAATGGAATTAGAACTTCCTGGGATCGATCCTGAGGAGGAACAAAATGATCCGACGACATAGTGACTAGCTCTCAATAGAGGGTGCTGTGCTTGCACACATCAGATTCAGTAAGTTAATGAAAAACAGACAGTCTCAAATAATAGACTAACGTCAATGATCGTTTGTTTCGACTCTCGGAGGGTCTGCTGTGTAAACTTTTGCTGATTCTTCAATCAGGTTATCCCATAGCATCTCGTGGTATATGTGCTGACCCTATTCGGGATATTCCTTTTGAGCGATCACACAGAATGATCGTTTCTCGCACATCCTACTTATGATATTCCCATCAAAGAATTATCTACTTTGCTGACAGATCAACTCTCACGATCTCTTTATCATTCCTGGCAAACACGCTTTTCAAAGCAAAAGCAGGGTGTGACCAAATTGTCATTCGGCGTTGTACACGGCGAGTGGGTTCGATCAATTTGGCGCGGCTGATCTCTTCATAGCCTTTGGGAGTCAAATTCGCGATGATCAAATCACCTTGTTCGTTGTGTAAAAAGTAGCGATCTTCATGCGGGATAATGAACGCATTCCACCAACGTCCCTTACCGGTTGCTTTTTCGGTTTCCCAAAGACGGCGACCATTACTTGCATCGAGACACCGTAGTTGACCATAACTACAAACGCCGTAGATATGTGTTCCATTGAAAACAGGAGTCATCATGATGGGATGCAGGCCATCGGTTTTCATTTCACTATCACTATTTCCCGACCACACAATTTTGGCACGTAGACCATCATCGGAAACCTCGATCATGCGTGGACCATTATAAAAACTGGCCACGAATAGACGATTCCCCACTTTGCGGGGCGTTGCAATACTGAGTCCGGAACGAACACCATAAGGAACTTCCCAGATGAGTTTACCGGTGTCTGGTTCCAACGCCGAAACGGCCGTTGGATGCCAGACGATGAGCTCTCGTTTCCCACCAAACTCGAAGATGGTCGGTGGTGCATAACCGACGGTGGAATCATTGAGTGACCGCCAGAGTTCTTTACCGGTTGTCTTATCAAAGCTGACAACGAGCGAATTCTGTTTACCACCAACGAGCATGATGAGCTGTTTTCCATCGACCAGTGGTGAAGCCACCATGCCCCAGATGGGAAGTCTTGTACCATAATCTTCGACAAAGTCTTTACTCCAGATCACCTTGCCATTTTCCGCATCAAAGCAGAATAAATGACCTTGTGCGCCGAGTGTATAGACGCGACCATCGTTGATCACCGGTGTGGAGCGCGGGCCAGCAGGATAGCTGACGGAATACTCCGCCGGATATTCGTAGCTCCAGATTTGCTTTCCGGTTTCCGCATCCAGACACTGAACTCGTTCATAACTCACACGCTGTTTAAAAATGCGATCTGTGATAAATACACACCAGCGGGAATTCACTTCCGCAACAGCAGGGCCGGAATAACCTTCACCGAGAGGAGCTGACCAAACGCGGGGGAGCAAGCCGGATGTGGGAAGAGTTTTCACAATCCCGGTTTCCCGCCAAACGAGATCTTGTTGAGGACCACCCCATTGTGGCCAATCGTCACTGAAACCAATTTGCGTGATTAAACTAAAGCACAACATTGTTGTAATCAGAGTCAGTTTTTGTGGCATGGTACCCTCAGCTGTTAAACAATTGTTGTAAAATTTATTTCACTTCATGAACCAGTAGCATATCGTGTCCCAATGAAGACCAGTCAGTTCCCGAGATCAATACTATCTGGCTTCCCTGTGAAAGGAAGCCATTTTTTTTGCCGTAATTGGCAATATATTTGAGAATTTCCTGAGGCGACTTATCAACCACATCCGTCAAGAGAGATGTCACGCCCCAGTAAAGAGTAATGCGGCGTGCGGTAGCCTGCCGGTCGGTCAAAGCGACAGTTGGCACAGCGCGACGCTGTTTGGAAAGTGCCATCGCCGTTTTTCCTTCGTGCGTACAGGTCACCATCAGATCCGCGTCCAGTTTTTCCGCTGTGATGCCAGCACCGAGTGTTACGGCTTCCGTCACTTCGCGAGCATGCAACCGGCGATTACTCGTCGTTTCTTCTGAGTGCAAACTGGAAGAGAGAATTCGGGCTGCTTCTCGTACGATACGACTCATCATTTCCACAGCCGCCAGCGGACTGACACCGACGGCCGTTTCACCTGAGAGCATAACAGCATCACTGCCATCTAGTACGGCATTCGCCACATCACTCGCTTCGGCACGAGTAGGGAAAGTATTAAACTGCATGCTGTCAAGCATCTGCGTAGCAGTGATCACAGGTATGCGGTATTGATTACAAAGATGTATAATACGTTTTTGAATAATGGGAACCCGCTCAATATCCACTTCCACTCCCAAATCGCCGCGTGCAACCATAACTGCATCAGTCAGCTTGAGAATCTGTTCGATATCGCTGACCGCTTCAATCTTTTCGATTTTAGCGACGATATGCGGACGATCAACGGGGTTTAGTTTGTCGATTTCCTCATTTAAATGTGTGATATCATCCGCGGAACGAACAAAACTGAGGCCGACATAATCAAGACTATGCTCAACGGCCCAGGCAAGATCTGTGATGTCTTTTTCTGTCAGGCTGGGTGTGCTGAGTTGAACCCCAGGCAGATTCACCCCTTGTTTGCTACGAATAATTCCTTCCCGTTCGACAATACATTCTACCGATTGACCATCGTCTGGTTTCCCAACCACGCGCATCGCGACCATGCCGTCCGCTAATAGAACGGGATCACCAACACGTAAATCTTCGATCAAAGGCTCGTAAGTACATGTCAACTCTTGGGGATTGTTCGTTTCGATGCCGCGAATGAAGCGAAAACGCATATCATGCCGACAGGTGATTTCCCCACCAGGCAACACTCCGAGACGAATTTTCGGCCCTGATAAATCGCCTAGAATACCGATCGGCTTTCCCATCTCTTCAGAGAGTTCGTGAATGTTATTGACAATGCCTGATAACCAATCATGTGTCCCATGTGCAAAGTTCAGTCGGAATAAATCGACGCCGGCAATAATTAATCGGCGAAGCATGTCACGTGAATCACTGGCCGGCCCGACTGTGGCAATGATTTTTGTTTTCACCAACGGCTGCTCTTCGTATTGGTTTTTTTCGGTCATAATGAACCTTGTAAAAGGACTCCTTTCGATAACAAATACTCATATGCACAACATATTTCATCAGGGAAACAAATTCAGTTCGTTGCCGTAGGTTGGAACCATTTCTGATTGACCTGTTTAACTTGTTCTCCAGGCTTGGCGATTTGAAACTTTCCCTTAAGACTGATTGTAGTAGGGCGAATACATGTTTTATCATTGCAAGCTTGGTATTTGATCTTGAGTTCTAGAGTTTCCTCTTTACCAGCGGCGTTGGCTGGAACTTCAAGTGTGCCTCGAATAATGGCCTGTTTCTCATAAACCTGAAGTGGTTCATCGAAACCAGTTACACGGAATGCATGACCGGCAGGATATTTGACTTTGGATAATTTTATTTTTTGGTTTGATTTAATGGTGAAAGTCGTAGGAACCAGGAAATCGGGGCTTGAGGGATTCGTATTGATGTGCCAATCTTTCTCGATGGCTAACACAATCGCAACTTGGCAAGTTTTACCTGCGGGTAGTTTATCGACCGAGAGATAAGCTTTAGCAGAGACTAGTTTTTTCTTTTCGTTCGTTTGTCCCAAGCCGGCTGCCATCAGTAGCTCTAAGCCGGGATTCACGGCTGCCAGTTGCTCATCGGCTGGTTGGTGGACGTCTTGCATCAATGCAAAATCACCCGCCGGTATAGAAATCGCCGACTGACTTTGAGCGAGAGGCGAGTCGATATATTCTCCGACTGCCTGCACCAGTTGGGCGCAACGGCCGGGATATCGTTTGATGGTTCTACCGAACAATTGTAACGTCTGATTTGCATATTCGCGGTACTTTGGTTGCTTTGTCAGCTCAGACAATTCGATCAGATTAAGCGTGCTGATACTGTTACCAGATGGAATTGCTGCATCATAAGCGTTTTTGGTACGTGCGATTAATTGCTCATGGTCATGTGTGGTGAAAAAGAAGCCATGCTCTTTCTGATCCCAAAACAGTTCAATCTGCAAATCAGTCAATCTACGCGCCTGATCGAGCCATTGTTGTTTGCCTGTAGCCTGATGTAGAGCAAGCAGCCCTTTTACCAGAAAAGCGTAGTCATCAAGATAAGCGTTCAATCGTGCTTGACCTGTGCGATAGCTACGATACAGGTGCCCCTTGTCATCTCGCATTTGATCAAGAATAAACTGCGCTGCTTTTTCAGCGGCCCTTGTGTAATCAGGACGTTTCAAAACCCGGCCCGCAGTCGCCATACCTTCAATCATTAATCCATTCCAACTAGTCAGGATTTTATCGTCTTTCAAAAGAGGCTTTCTTTTGCTGCGCGTGGTATGTAACTTTTGACGTAGCTTAGCGAGTTTCGCTTCGAGCAGTTCAGGAGTCATATTCTTTTTTTCAGCAAGCTCTTTCAGCGACGTAACGCGATGTAATACATAGCCGTGTTCGAAACGAGCAGGTTCATTCAACCCATAGAACTCTGCAAACAGAGTATAATCGTCTCCAAGAATTGACTTGAGTTCTGCTTGAGACCATGCATAATGCTTCCCTTCGACACCATCGGTTTCTGCATCGAGTGCAGAATAAAAACCCCCTTGAGAGTCAGTGAGTTCGCGCAGAACAAAATCAACGATGCCTTCGGTGACACTCTTGTATTGAACGTTTCCCGTTTGCTCAAAAGCATTCGCATAGAGCGAGGCCAGTTGCCCGTTGTCATACAGCATTTTTTCAAAGTGAGGAACATGCCAATAACGGTCCGTGCTGTAACGATGAAAGCCGCCACCAAGATGGTCATAGATCCCACCATTGGCCATCGCGTCGAGTGTGTGATTTAGAACTTTTGCGGACTCTGCAGATGTAGAGTCTTTGGAAGGAGATTGGATATCGTATTGTAACAGCGCCAGCTTTGAAGAAGTCGGGAACTTGGGAGAATTTGGGCTCACCTCAGAAAAGTCGATGCCACCAAATTTAGCATCATAGCTTGCGTTGATCGATCTTACCCCGGCTTTCACCAGTTTGCTTTCGATCGCAATTACTTCCGTTGCCGCTTGTTCTTTTTGCAGGCGAGCGACTTCGCGAGCAATGATAGACGCGCTCTGGTTGACTTGTTTCTTATCCTCTGACCAGAGTTGATGCACGCGTTGCAGTACACGAGGAAAACTCATTTGCCCTCCCTGATCAGTCGGAGGAAAATAGGTGCCACCTGCAAATGGTTCTCGATTGGGAGTCAGAAACATCGATAATGGCCAGCCTCCATTGGAGGGAGCGCCGATCAGGTGAAAGTAAACGCTTAAGGAAGTCATGTAAATATCGTCGATATCAGGACGTTCTTCCCGGTCAACCTTGATATTTACAAAATGCTTGTTCATATACTCGGCAATCTGAGGATTTTCAAAAACCAGTCGCTCCATCACGTGGCACCAATAGCAACTGGAATAACCGACCGAGAGGAAAATAATTTTGTTTTCCTTTTTTGCTTTTTCGAATGCTTCCGGCCCCCAGGGATACCAGTCCACCGGGTTATGTTTGTGGAGCAACAGATAAGGACTGGTTTCTTTAGCCAGTCGATTTGTGAATGCGGGCGTCTCTTTATGCTTGGCGGTTGACTCTGATGAACTTTGTTTTGAAGTTTTTTCAGATCCGTCATCGGCAGATAACATTTGATGATTCCAACTCGAACTGATGAAAGAAGTGGTGAGAATCAAAGCAAACCACCAATTTGAGTTTTTGTTCAAATCCATTTTATTCCTCCAGGGATGTGCAGATGGCTCATCCCTCTCTATTTTCGGACTATGTGTGGTATTGCCAAACCTCGGCTTTACCGATCTTGGGTACCAGTATCTTAGCTAATATGACTACAGACGACTATTTAATAATGTGAGAACCGCAAATTTTCAGCATGACAGCAATGGATCTTGTCAGAAACCGGCTTCTCCATTTTATCCCGGAACCGTAGCCTGTTGTAGAATCTGTCGAATGATTTCTGTGGCACGTTCCCGTTGGCTTTCGCGTACGAGAGATTTGGTAATGACCCGATGCGCTAGCACGGGAACTGCCAGTTGTTTGATGTCATCAGGTGTCACATAGTCGCGCCCTTCTGTAAAAGCTTTGCTTTGGGCAGCTCGTGAAAATGTAATGGCCCCTCGAGTACTAACGCCTAGCGTGAGTTCCGGATGATTGCGGGTGATTTCCACAATCTCCAGGATATAGTCGGTCAAAGAATCATCGACACGCACATTACGCACGGATTGTTGCATTTCTCTTAACTCTTTGAGCGTCAACACCGGCTGTAATGTATCTACAGGTTCGCCAGAACGATGCTGAATTAATACATCGCGTTCAATTGAACGTTCGGGATAACCGATATCAATACACATCATGAAGCGATCGAGTTGATTTTCAGGCAGAGGGTATGTCCCTTCAAATTCAAACGGATTTTGTGTGGCCAATACGAAGAAGGGAGGTTGTAATTGAATGGTCTGTCCTTCGACACTCACCTGTCCTTCGTTCATCGCTTCTAACAGGGCACTTTGCGTACGGGGAGGTGTGCGATTGATTTCATCTGCCAGGAGGATATTGGAAAAAATAGGACCTTTTCGGAATTCAAATTCACCCAGGTTGGGTAGAAAAACGTTTGATCCCAGAATATCCGAAGGCAGCATATCCGGCGTAAATTGAACTCGCGTGTAATTACAATCTAAACTTTTCGCGATTGCTTTTGCCAGAGAAGTTTTACCCACACCAGGGGCATCTTCGATCAAAATATGACCTTCCGCCAATAATGTCACAATAGCAAGCTGAACGACCTCTGGTTTGCCAATTAATACGCGGGAAATATTGTCATGAAGTGTTTTGACCAGACTTTCCGTTTGTTGCTGGGAACGAACTTCCATTTAAGATCCATTTCTGAAGGGAATTTTTGCTTTAACAGCGGGGAGAAAAATCAAGTTTTAAACGTCCAGAATTACAGAAATCTGTGATTCATTTCAACTAATAGTTTACTTAGTTAACAGTTGATATGGAATTATGAAAAAACAAACAAAATAATTCTGTACAATTGTGTGAATGAGTTCCATTATAGAGGAGTCGATTGTAAAGAAAACCAAGATTTGACAACAATCAACGGATGTCACAATCATTATTTTTATTTAGTAGCTTGATTTCCGTGTGTTCAAATACAATGACTCAGTATTTTTCCTAATTTCATCATTAATATTATTTTCATCAGGATCATTCAGCATGTCGGGCTCAAAACAGTCGATTGACCAGTTCGAAAATCTCTCGCGACGCTCTTTTTTACAGAGAGGAGGGATTAGTCTGGCTGGTTTGAGTCTGTTTGAAAACCTAGTAATTCAGGAGCTGGTGGCAGCCCCTGCCTCCGCCGATCAAAAAAAAGAAACGTTGAATCGCTTCCCTCGGATGGTACAAGAGTATTTTGTCCGCCGCGTCAGGGAACAGGAAGCCAAAACTGTTAAGCGGTTGGATTCCTTAAAGACTAAAGCTGATGCAGAAGAATATGTACAGTCCGTGCAAAAACGAATTCGCGAAGCGTTCGGACCAAACCCCAAACGTACTCCTTTAAAAGCTCGTATTACCAAAACAACGGAACGCGACACTTACCGAATCGAAAACATCATCTTTGAAAGTCGTCCCGGCTTTCTGGTCACTGCTAACCTCTATATTCCCAAAGGCATCAACCAACCAATGCCGGGTGTTGTGGGGACCTGCGGTCACTCACACAATGGAAAAGCCGAAACTGCTTATCAGTCGTTTTCACAAGGGCTGGCGAGAAAAGGCTACGTGGTACTGATCTATGATCCCATCGGTCAGGGAGAGCGAGTTCAATATAGTGGGGACGATCTGAAATCGACCATCGGCGTCGGGGTTCGCGAACATCTACATGGAGGCAACCAACAATTTCTGATTGGCGAAAAT
The DNA here is from genome assembly GCA_029259875.1 of Planctomycetaceae bacterium. GTDB lineage: Bacteria > Planctomycetota > Planctomycetia > Planctomycetales > Planctomycetaceae > Gimesia. The sequence continues at coordinate 2,482 of JAJDEK010000050.1, read as the reverse complement.
CTTGCGATGTGGCGTGCCTGGGATGGCATTCGTGCATTGGATTATCTATTAACGCGTAAAGAGGTCGATCCAAAGCAAGTAGGAGTCACCGGTAATTCTGGTGGGGGGACAATGACCACCTGGTTGTGTGGTGTGGAACCGCGATGGACGATGGCAGCTCCCAGTTGTTTTGTCACAACGTTTCGACGTAACATGGAAAATGAGCTCCCCGCAGATACCGAACAATGTCCACCGAAGGTGTTAGCATTAGAACTTGACCATGCCGACTTTTTAGCAGCGCAAGCTCCCAATCCAGTACGTATCTTAAGTAAAGAACGAGATTTCTTCGATATTCGCGGAGCGCGAGAAGCATATGTAAGATTGAAGCGACTTTACAAGTTGCTTGGCAAAGAAGAGAACATCTCGCTTTTTGTCGGCCCGACTTATCATGGGTATTCGCAGGAAAATCGTGAAGCCATGTATGAGTGGTTTAATCAAGCAACCAGAGTTTCGAATGAAACGAAAGAACCAAAGCTGATCATCGAGAAAGATGAAACACTGTGGTGCACCCCCAAAGGTTCTGTTACTGATGCTGGTTCTAAACCAATGCATGTCTTTACTGCAGAACGATCTCAAGAACTGGCAAAGCAGCGTAAACCCAAATCCGGTGCGGCGCTGAAATCAGTCGTGGCGGAAGCATTACGCTTGAAGCATTTGGATGGCACACCCGATTACCGAATTTTGCGAAATCGGGGAGGAAAGAACTATCCACTGAAATACTCGATTACCTATGCCGTCGAGACGGAACCAGGGATTCAGGCCGTGGTGTACCGGGTTTCTGATGAACGACTTTATTCACGGCCTCCTCAGGACGCGGGTAAATCGGCAACGTTGTACGTATCGCATATTTCGTCCGACGCAGAGTTGCGTGAAGAGCCACTGTTAAAAAAGGCCAGCAAAGAGAAAGAGCGTGTGCTTTATACTTGCGATGTGAGGGGCATTGGAGAGTCTTTGCCTGACACAACGAATGCCAATTCTTTCTTTACTCCGTACGGCAGTGATTACTTCTATGCCGCGCATGCAGTGATGTTGGATGAACCATACATCGGTCAAAAAACATTCGATGTCCTTCGCGTGCTTGACTGGTTGAAGGCAAATGGACATACCGAAATTCATCTGATCGGCCGAGGTTGGGGAGCGTTACCGGCAACCTTTGCTGCCTTATTCTCTCCACAGGTCAAACAGGTTACTCTAAAGAACGCATTGACATCCTTCAGTGATATTGCAGAAACGGAGCACTATCATTGGCCTTTATCGACACTGGTCCCCAACGCATTAACAGTCTTTGATATGCCAGACTGCTATGCCGAACTAAAGTCAACTAAAGACCTTACACAAATTGCTCCTTGGGGAGCAATCGGTGCCGACAGCTAAGAAGACCAGCAAAGACCCTTGCATCGGTTGGTGTCTGCTCGTCACAATAGACGTAGTAACGATGAGCGAGTGTTTTTCATTTCTTTGAATAGAAACTGACGATATCGTGAGCAGTGATCCTACGCTGGAATCTTCCGATCTGGAAGGCGTTGAAAAATTGCATCAGGCATACGAACGACTGATGCAGGAAGTGAACCGAGTCATTATCGGGCAGCAACAGGTCGTCGAAGAGCTAATGATCTCTCTGCTTGCGGGCGGTCATTGCCTGTTAGTGGGTGTGCCTGGCCTGGCAAAAACATTAATCGTGCATACTCTGGCTGATACCTTGAATCTGTCTTTCAACCGTGTGCAGTTTACACCCGATTTAATGCCCGCTGATATCACTGGGACCGATGTGATTCAGGAAGACAAAAGCACTGGCAATCGCGATTTTAAATTTCTGCCAGGCCCTGTGTTTTCAAATGTGGTACTGGCTGATGAAATCAACCGCACACCTCCCAAAACACAAGCCGCATTGTTGGAAGCGATGCAGGAACATCAGGTAACCGCGGGGGGACGCAAACACAAACTCCCCGTTCCTTTCTTTGTATTAGCGACACAAAATCCGATTGAACAAGAGGGGACCTATCCTCTTCCCGAAGCCCAATTAGACCGCTTCATGTTTGAAGTGAAAGTTGATTATCCGAGTGAAGAAGAAGAATTTGCGATCGTACGGCAGACAACATCTGACGATTCCTATTCCGTGAAAAAAGTGTTGGAACTAGATGAGCTGTTATCGTTTCAGTCTCTCGTTCGAAAAGTGCCAGTGGCTGATCACATTATTCGCTATGCCATGCAATTTGCTCGCATGACACGCATCAGCAAAGGCGATGACCCAAACTCAAACGATATTCCCGACTTTATACGCGAGTTTGTGAGTTGGGGTGCGGGACCTCGCGCCAGCCAGAACTTGATTCTAGGCGCGAAAGCACGGGCGATTCTACACGGACGCATGTATGTCAGCACAGACGATGTGCGGGCGGTGGCGCATCCCGTATTGAGGCATCGCATCATCACCAATTTCAACGCG
>JAJDEK010000490.1 GCA_029259875.1 Planctomycetaceae bacterium | reverse complement strand
CCGATTGAGGTTTTGCATACGCGATACCAGTAAAGAACGAACTGTTTAGAGTGTATAACCATGAGTCGCCAATCAGAATTAGTCAATCGCGCCGAGGGGCGAATTGCTCCCAAACTCGAAGTTCGCCGACCGGCGTTGCGATCCCGCCCCACAAAGCATCTCATCTACCATTTCAACAGCGGACTTTGTGTCTTCCGATATTAATATCGCAGAACCTGTTGAAACCTTCGCTTTCCAGAATTACACTGCTTCCAGAATGACACAGTGCTGATTGACGAAACTTCTAAAAAAATAGTATTACTCATCTCTAGGCTCAGGGAACTGGTATGCCTGACTGTTTTATCGCTTTGGGATGAAATCAGGGAAACGTGCGGGAAACCTATACCCGTGCGCTGGATCGACACAACCAGCATCCCGAAATCGATCTCATCAAAACCAGCCAATGGATTGAGACCGCGCCTGTAGGAGATCAAACCAAAGACACATTTCTAAACGGAGCAGCTCATCTTACTACTCAGCTTTCGCCGGAAGCGATGCTAGCCGAATTGCAGACCGTGGAAACAGAAATGGGCCGAACTCGCGAAGTCCGCTGGAGTGCACGTACGCTCGATCTGGATCTCCTGCTGTACGATCAAGTCGTTTTAGAAACGGCGGGCTTGCTGATTCCTCATCCCGCGTTCTGGTATCGTCGTTTTGTCCTCGACCCACTCACAGAAATCGGCCCCGAAGTCATTCATCCCATTAAAAAGATGACAATCAAAAAATTACAGCAACGTTTGTTGAAACGGCCTTTCGTATTCTCGCTTGCTGGCTTGCCTGCTGAAGAAACTGCGACCATCATTCAAGAATTAAAACAACATTATCCTGATGTGCTTTTTTCCCATTGGGAAGCCCCAGGAGAAGCCTCAGAAACAACTCCCAAATCGATTGAACCCACTTTAATCGCCTGGTTCGGCTCTATAAAATCAGAGATAAAATTCGATGCACTGCCTGAGATTCCCCGCATCGACGTTTCCGAATATAGGAATAATACTGGACAAATTGTACACATTTTGCAATCTGCGCTAGATTTCTAATCAAAAACGCCTATACTAAAACATAAAGGTTCGCCGATATTTTTATATAGCTAACCAGAGTCATAATTAAGGATTGGTTCTGACTAGTCATTCCTACCTGTAAACATCCCACCGTGTCGAATTTGGAGACCTGAAACCATGCTCAAGATCTTGGGTTCTCAAAAAAGTAAGTTTTGTGATCGGATTACACGCAGAAACTTCCTCCAGGTAGGCGGTCTTGCTTTAGGCGGAATGTCTCTCCCGCAGTTGCTTCAGGCTGAATCAGCAACGCCACAAAAAAAACAACACAAGGGGATCATCATGATCTTCTTGCCGGGTGGTCCTCCTCATCAGGATATGTGGGATATTAAAGTTGATGCGCCCAGTGAAATCCGTGGCGAATTCAACGCGATTCAAACAAACGTTTCCGGAATCGAAATCGGTGATCAGTTTCCGCGCATGGCAAAGATGGCCGACAAGTTTGCTTTCATTCGTTCGATGGTCGGTTCGGATGGACGGCACGATGCGTTTCAATGTCTCTCCGGCCAACGTTTCAATAACCAACCACTCGGCGGCTGGCCTTGTTTAGGTTCGGTACTTTCAAAACAATATGGCGCCGTTGATCCAGCAGTACCTCCCTTCCTCGGCTTGTCTCCCAAAATGGGACATATGCCTTGGTCGCGTGCTGGTGATCCCGGATTTCTTGGCTTGTCACACGCTCCCTTCCGCCCCAACGGCGAAGGCATGGCAGACATGACGCTCAACGGCATTACCCTTGATCGTCTGGGAGATCGTAAACGAGTCCTCGGTTCACTCGATCGTTTCCGCAGCCAGGTCGATGCTTCCGGCATGATGAAAGGTCTCGATTCATTTACAGAGCAGGCATTCGGCATCTTAACCTCCAGCAAGTTGGCGGATGCATTGGACATCACAAAAGAAGATCAAACACTCCGCGATCGCTACGGTAGAGGAACAGCGAAAAAAGCCGCCGACGGTGGCCCGAAACTCCTTGATGATTTCTTGACAGCCCGTCGTTTGATCGAAGCCGGTGCTCGCTGTGTGACGCTCGCCTTCAGTCGTTGGGACTGGCATGGCGGAAACTTCAATCGCGGACGCCAGGATATGCCGATGTTGGATCAGGGAGTCACCGCGTTGATCGAAGATCTCGAAAACCGAGGCATGCTCGACGACGTGACCGTTGTTGTCTGGGGTGAATTCGGACGGACTCCCAAGATCAATCCGAATGCAGGCCGCGATCATTGGCCGCGCGTCTCTACCGCGCTCCTGGCCGGTGGTGGCATGAAAACCGGTCAAGTCATCGGCTCGACCAATCGACTGGGCGAATATGCAGAAGACCGTCCCGTCCATTTCCAGGAAGTCTTTGCCACATTGTACCACAATCTGGGAATCAACGTCGAAACGACCACCGTCACCGATTTGCAAGGGCGGCCCCGTTACCTTGTTGACAATAATCAATACAAGGTCATGCGTGAACTGGTTTAATAAGTTCATAAAGATCACCAAACTAAGATCCGCTTGACAAACTCGCGACGAGTTCCCTGTTCCATTTCGCGCAGCACCCCGGTGAAATATTCGCACTTGACGCCGCTGCGCTGTTCTCGAAACTCCCTGGTTCTGAGTCGCGCGCGCGAGGCGCTTTTTTCTGATACCTGCACACCACGCACAACCTCAGTTTGTGCATGCGAAAAAGCATCGTTTTTTCCACATTTTCACCTGAAGAATGGGAACCGGTTCCCCATGTCTCGTATCGAGTCACTTCTTTTGAACACACTTTCCATAACCACAAGGGAAACCAAACCGCAATTTTGTACCACTTCCGAGACATTAAGGCGCATAAGTTTCTCTTGACCTCTGTATGCCGTTGGGCATGATCAGACCCACTCAACAAAACGAGCCCTCGTTTAAATAAAGGAAATACGAACATGACAACTCTTACCTCTCAAACCAGAACAAGAATCAGCAAAGAACAACAAATTCAGTTGGTACAGCTTGTGAAACATTTACTGTGCCTGGGAAAACATCCTTTGGAAATCAAACGCGCGGTCACTCTGGAGTTCAATCTCACCACACGTTCGATTAATCGTTATATCGCCCGCGCCCGCCAAGAAATGGTAGAACAT
>JAJDEK010000489.1 GCA_029259875.1 Planctomycetaceae bacterium | reverse complement strand
GATTTTCCAGAACCGTTTTCGCCCACTACCAGTACGACTTCTCCAGCGGAAATCTCCAGGTTTACGCCATCGAGAATTGGATCATTATTTCTGGTCGATTCTTTTCGTTGTGCATAGGTGAAGTCGATTTTATTGAAATGGACAGATTCCAGTTTCTTGGGAAAACGTTGAGGTTCCTCAGCTTCCTTGACCAGCGTTTCGCGATCAATAACCGAGAAAATTCGTTCCGCAGCAGCCATCGTTTTTTTAAGTTTTGAGTAGACCGATGACATTTTTCGCGCAGGATCAGAAATTCCCGCTAGTAGAGCGTACATCATGGCAAGAGTGGCAATATCCATGGGGGCAGAAGCCAATTGAATTCCCCAGATTTCTGTTTTCCCACGTAAGACAAGGTAGGAACCAGGGATTAGTGCAATAAAAATTGTCATCAATCCCAGCATTTCTGTTGTCGGGCTCGTTAAAGAGTCGATGCGGACAATACTTAATGCTTTCTTGAAAAACTCTTTATTATCATGGTGGAAACGATTGCGATGTTTCCGGGCACCGTTAAAGGCAATGATGACTTTTGAACTTTCGAACGATTCTTCAAGTGTTTTGTAGATGCGCGACATGCTTTCCATCATTTTCTGGCTGGCATGTTTTAAGGTTTTTCCAATTTTGTAGAATACAATCGCTATCAGAGGGGCGAAGACAAATGAAAGTAATGTCAGCCTCCAGTTAACCATAAACGCAAAAATGATGCAGGCAAGTGCTTTGAGGGGTTCTCGAATAATTTTCCCACCCATTAAAGTCAGACCTTGAGAAAGCTGCTGCATATCAAATGTGAAACGTGACATGAGCGAGGCTGTTCCCTCGTCAGAAATACTTTGATAGTCCAAAGCAAGCACTTTACGGAAGCACTCTTTTCGGATCGCCATTGTGACTAATTCGACAACACCTCCGACTAGTACATCTTGTGTGAATATACAGATGCCTTTTATCAGAGTCGTCAGCAACAAGAGCCCTAGAATCAATACGAACGTATCAAACTGGTCATCAGGGACACGCGTAAGAATCGTGGATTGAATCCATTTGAGGACTACTAAATAGCGTGAGGCGTTACTCAGTTTTCTTTGTTGACGCGATTGTTCGCTGAGTAGATTCACTGGCACTGTTGCCAGATCTGTTTGAGTGAGCTGGCCTGTCGTTGAACTTGTCTGATCCCCAGTTTGTTGTGACTGAATTTCATGTGAAAGATCTTTAAGTTTATTTTGTTTTTGCTGTATAAGCCCTTCGGTTTCGATTACTTCTTTCTGCACATACCCACTCAGGCTTTCGCCTTGTAGCAAGACTTTCACAACAAGAAAAGTAGCAGAGAGATTGGCCCCCCAAAATAGGGCAACTAGAAGTGCAAAAAAGAAAGACACGACCAAACGTCGACGGAAAGGCCAGGCATAATACAGGATTCTCGTTATGTTATTCACAGTGTCTACTCTGGTTTCTGAGGAAATTCATGTGTGTTAAGTATATATCAATAAATAGCTTATGCTCTATTTTTACGATGTCTCGTGTACTCTGTTGCATTCACATTGAGAGTGGTTCTGAGAAGGAAAACGCGAATTAAACTATGAATCGGAGTTCAGGTCCAGATGAGAATTGCGTATGTGTTGATATGATCACTTTTTAAGCTCAAGTAGGTGATAAATTGACCAAGCATCAGTTATTCTTTAATTGCGAACATATTGTCCGTCCGGTGTGTCATTGGAGGGGTATTTCTTGTGGTTTATGATAGGCTGCAAACTTTTTTCTCGGCCTCTGTATTTCTTCTCTACAATCCCTCCGATTGTATTCGGGCTTCTTTAAACCATTGATTGGATCAGTGTAATGGGAGACCGTTCCCTCAATTCTCAAGATTCGCTTGTGCAACCAGGGAGCTTGCGCGAACTAGCTAATATTGCCGTCCCATTGGTTTTAAGTTGTGGCTCACTTTCCATTATGCACGTGGTGGATCGGATCTTCTTAACATGGTGGTCAACGGACGCCGTTGCGGCTGCATTGCCTGCGGGGATGATTCAGTGGACAGCCATGTCGATCGCGATGGGAAAAGCGACTTATGTAAATACGTTCGTTGCCCAGTATGAAGGGGCCGGTCAAAAGCAGCGTGTCTCGGAATCTGTCTGGCAGGGTCTCTATATGGCTTTGATCTGGGGAGGGATTCTTTTACTTGGAATCCCGCTTTCCAGTACGATCTTCTATTGGATTGGTCATGTTGAAGCCGTTCAGAAATTGGAAGTGGACTATTTTTCCATTATTTGTCTGGCTTCAGGTCCCGCTTTGATCTCGACGGTCCTCTCGTGTTTTTATACGGGGCGCAGCAAGACGATGGTTGTGATGTGGGTAAACCTCGCCAGTGTGGTGATCAACATCATTTTGGATTATTGCTTGATTTTCGGGGCAGGTCCGTTTCCCGCGATGGGAATTAAAGGGGCAGCGATTGCTACTGTTGTGGCAAATATTTCCACGGTGATTTTCTACGCGCTAATCATCTTTGCGAATCGCGAAGCTAAGGAATATGGTTTATTCAATAATTGTCGTTGGAATCGTGAATTGTTTATGCGATTGATTCGCTATGGATTTCCGAACGGTATGCTCTACTTTGTAGATATTATTGGTTTTACATTATTCATTGTGTTAGTGGGGCGTATTGGAAAGACGGAGCTGGCGGCGACGACAATTGCGTTTAACCTCAACTCTTTGGCGTTCATACCGATGATGGGAGTGGGGACCGCTGTGATGACGTTGGTGGGGAAGAGAATTGGCGAACGCAGACCTCACCTGGCTGTGACGACAACTTGGAAAGCGTATGTGGTCTCGGCTGCGTATATGTTACTGTTTGCTGCCGTTTATGTCGGATTACCTGAGTTATTGCTGCGCCCTTATGAGCCGGAAGTGATTACAGATGAGTTTTTGAAAGTGAAAGGTATGGTGATTGTTTTGTTACGATTTGCCGCTTTGTTTTCATTTTTCGATGCGATGGCTGTGATTTTCGGTTCTGCAATTCGCGGGGCCGGTGATACGCGATTCTGTTTGTATTATTCACTCGTGACGGGTTGGGGAATCATGGTCATTCCCACATTTTTCATCTGGATGTATTCAGACGAAAAATTATTTGGCAGTTGGGCCTCTTGTACTTCTTATATCGGCGTGCTGGGAATCGGATACCTGATTCGATTTCAGGCTGGACACTGGAAGAAGATGCGGGTTATCGAAGATCACTTTGCGGAAACCGTTTCTGAAGATAAAGAACGTCCGGCTCAAGAAGCGTTAACTTGAACGTGCGATGGCCTTGTCATCAACAAATTTTAGATTAGCGGCGGAGATTCCATTTCTCCGTCGCATACTTCTCAGTGACCAATTGATTGACGTTTTCAATGGGAAGCACAGGTTCCTCCTCTGTGGCATTCCAGGTTTCGACGAAAGCCTGTTTTAGTTCCGGTAGACTGCTCGGGTAGTTTACGACAAATTCAAGATGGTCACGTCCAGATCGGTATTCCGGTTCCCGTTCCGGACTGATTAAATAGCGGGGAATACGATCTAGGTCGAAGTCGTAGAGAATCGTTCCATGATGCAAAAGCGTCGTCGTCAACCACCGTTGCGAATTGCCGGAAAATTTTCGTCCCTGAACTGTTAAGTCGCTGATTCCCTGAAGTTCCACTTTTAGGTCGGGCTTAAGTAAATTCAACCCCACACAAATTCGGTTCAAAATTTCTTGTGTCGTGGCTTCAATGCCTATGAGGTGTTGATCGGCGGTGATCCGCAGAAACAAAGAATAAATAAAACACCCTGGACCGAGTAAGACGGTACCGCCGCCGGTACAGCGTCTAAGCACGGGGATTTGATCCTGTTTACAGGCAGCGAGATTCACGTTGGCAGCAACCTGATTTGAACTACCTAGTACGACGGAATACTGATCAACCTCCCAGATTCTGAGGCAGCCAGCGTAGTTCTGTTCGTTGATTTGATAGAGTAGACTTTCATCCAACGCCAGATTTTCTGCAGGAGTTGGTAAAATCGTATCAGAATAGTGGCAGTTTGATGGGAGCATGTCAGAAGTTTAAGGTGCGTCCGTCAACGGCCAACGCAGCCTCTTTAACCGCTTCTGCTAATGTGGGGTGAGCATGGCAGCAACGTGCAATATCCTCGCTGCTGGCTCCAAACTCCATTGCCACTGCACATTCTGCGATCAAATCTCCAGCGCGGGGGCCGATAATGTGTACCCCTAGAACGCGATCAGTTTGTTTGTCGGCCAGCATTTTGACTCGACCTTCGGTTTGTCCCATTGCTCGTGCGCGGCCGTTGGCTATGAAGGGGAATGAACCTTTTCGGTACTCAATTCCCTCTTCTTTTAGCTGTTCTTCCGTTTTTCCGACTGCAGCTATTTCTGGATTCGTATACGCGACGCTGGGAATGGTGTCATAATTAACGTGTCCATACCCTGTTACCAGATGCTCGGCAAAGGCGACTCCTTCATCTTCGGCTTTGTGGGCCAGCATAGCGCCGCCAATCACATCACCAATGGCAAAGATCCCTTTCACAGATGTCTCATAGTGTGCGTAAACGGGAATGAATCCTCGTTTATCGACTTCAATGCCTACATTTTCCAGACCCAGTTGATCTGTATTGGGCCGTCTGCCCACAGCGACCAGGACGCGATCGCAACGAACCGGTTTGCCATCAGCAATTTCTACATCGCAGGTTTTTCGATTGGTTTTTACCCCAGTCACACGGCAACCTAGTTGAAATTCCAATCCCTGTTTCTCAAAGATTTTTTGTGCTTCGTTAGCAATTTCCGTGTCGGTCGTTGGTAGAATTCGATCCAGATATTCCAGAATCGTAACTTTGGCTCCCAGTCGACTCCAGACTGCTCCTAGCTCCAAACCAATGACGCCGCCGCCAATCACGACAAGGTGCTTGGGGACTTGTTCGTATTCCAGAGCTTCGGTGCTCGTTCCCACACGGTCCCCGTCTAATTTGATGCCGGGAAGTGTTGAGGGCTGGCTACCTGTTGCGATCAGGATATTTTTTGAATCGAGTTCTGTTACGGTTTTGCCATCATCTACTTTCACTTTTCCGGGGGCAGTGATGGTCGCATGGCCTGTGTAACGCGTAATTTTGTTTTTCTTGAAGAGAGAACCGATACCTCCCGCCATAGTTTTGACGACACGGTCTTTTTGGCCCAGCATTTTCCCGAGGTCGAGTTCTAATGAACCAACATTGATACCCCGATCTTTGAAACTGTGTTCCGCTTCTTTATAGAGTTCGCTAGATTCCAAGAGTGCTTTACTGGGAATACAGCCGACTCGCAAGCAGGTTCCTCCCAGCATGCTTTCCTTTTCAATGCAGGCGACATTTAAACCAAGCTGAGCAGCACGAATTGCAGCAATATAACCACCGGGACCAGTACCGATAACAACCAGATCGTGGTTCATGTTTACTTTTTCCTGGTGTAGCAGGAAACCTTTCAATACCTCTGAAATGTGCGAGTGATCTTAGACTTCCATCAACATGCGTGTTGGCTCTTCCAAGGCTTCTTTGATTCGCTTAAGGAAGACGACAGCCTCTTTTCCATCAACGACGCGATGATCGTAAGTCAGTGCGATATACATCATCGGACGAATCACAACTTGACCGTTGATTGCCATCGGGCGCTCTTGAATACCATGCATTCCGAGCACACCACTCTGGGGAGGGTTGACAATAGGAGTCGAAAGTAGAGAGCCATAGACGCCTCCATTGGTGATGGTAAACGTGCCCCCTTGAAGTTCGTCGAGGCTAATTTTATTTTTGCGGGCGCGTTGGCCGAAGTCATTGATCTTGAGTTCGATCTCAGCAAAGCTGAGCCGCTCTGCATTACGCAGGACAGGGACCACCAGCCCCTTGCCACCACCGACGGCAATTCCGATGTCATAATAATTTCGGAAGACGAGATCCGTTCCTCGGATTTCTGCGTTAACTTGTGGAAACAAATTCAAAGCATCCACAACGGCTTTAACAAAGAAGGACATGAAGCCGAGTTTGACATCGTATTTTTTCAAAAACATCTCTTTGTACTGTGATCGCAATTCCATCACAGCCGACATATCTACTTCATTGAATGTCGTTAAGAGAGCAGCATTCGATTGGGCTTCCACGAGCCGTTCCGCAATTTTCTTACGGATGGGGCTCATGGGAACAATCTCTTCTTCGCGGTAGGTGCCATTATCAGATGCAGCAGAAGTCTGATAGCCGAGTGCGTCTTCCTTCAGAATGCGACCGCCAGGGCCTGTGCCTGTTAGGTCAGATGGCTTCAGCCCTTTTTCTGCCATGACTCTGGCCGCAGCTGGCATGACACGTTCTTCGGAATTTGAAGCGGCTTCTTTACCTGCAGAGGGGGCAGAAACGGCTTCTGACTTCGCAGGGCTTTTTGCCGGTTCGGGTTCATCGACTCCCGCTGGGCGTTCGGCTTCTTCTAAATAACCGATGACTTCACCGACGGCTGCCGTCTCACCTGGTTTTTTCAGGATTTCGACAATAATGCCATCCAGTGGAGCTGGAACATCGAAGGTTGCTTTATCGGTCTCAAGCTCGACAATTTCACTGTCTTGAGCAACCCACTTTCCCTCTGCGGCGTGCCAGGCGCCTATTTGAACTTCGGTGATGGACTCACCAACGGAGGGAACTTTAATTTCAATAGACATCGGACACAATTCTCCAACCGAGTCATCGGGAAAACGTTTAATTCTAGACTTTATCCAGACGTTTTTTTACTTTTTGAGCAGCAAAAGGGATTATGACTTCTAGGTAATGCCAGCACAATTCCCGTGTGTATGGAAGATGATAAACAGAAAAAATATTTTGATCATGAAGCTCATAGCAGACAAAAATCGTCTTGGACAGCTCGCTCAATAAAAAGAACGCTGGCCTTTTTATCGGCTTTTCAGCCAGACCAGCGCTCAGATAATTTAGATTGAGGTATTAACCGAAACAGGCGTAACAAGTCTCATCAGTTGCATTGCCAGAATCAGGAAGACTTACCTGGAAAACGGTGCCCTTTCGCTTTTGTATCGATGCGATAAAGCGAAGTGCGTGCGGTAATGAACAGGCTCGCGTTATCTTTCCCCCCGAAAGTGACATTTGCGGGCTTTTCGGGGACTGGGATGATCCCTAGAAGTTTCCCTTCTGGTGAGAAGACCTGGATGCCTAGCCCTGAAGTAATATAGAGGTTTCCTTTGGTATCAATGGTAAGACCGTCTCCGCCTCTACCCGGTTCTTTGTATTCTTCTTGTTGTTGCAAAGTGCAGAAAACGCGCCCTTTGCCAATTTTTCCAGGTGAAGTAACAGGATACGCCCACATTTCTTTCTGCATACTGGGAATAACGTAGAGCGTTTTTTCGTCGGGAGACAGTATGACTCCATTGGGAGCCTTGAGATTATCAACTAAACGAGTCACTTTGCCGTCCGCAGATCTGTAGTAAACAGCAGTTTTTCCCTGAGGCAGTATTTTGGGAGCCCGGTAGTGTGGATCAGTAAAATAAACGCCACCTGTACGGTCAACCACGAGATCGTTAGGTGCGTTAAAGCGCTTTCCCTGATATTCCGTTGCAAGGGGTGTCACTTTTTTGTTTTTCAGGTTGATGCTTACCAGACGCCCATCCATTTCACAGGCCAGCAGATTGTTGGCACCATCCAGCATCAGACCATTGCAGAAATTTGAAGGTTCTAGAAAAACAGAGAGCTTCCCTTTTGAATTAACCTTGTAGATTTTGTTATCAGGGATATCAGTGAAATAGAGATTCCCTTTTAAATCAAAGGCGGGGCCTTCTGTAAATTTAAAATCAGTAAAGAGCTTTACCGGTTTACCTACAGGGCCAATACCCGGAATTTTCGATTCTTGTTCTGCTAAGACGTGAATTGACATCAGTAATAGAGTTACTGAAACGATAGTCCAGTTAAATAGGTTTCGCATCAAAGGCTCCTTGGATAACGAGGCCGTTCTAAAGGGGGGAACACAATTATCCTCTATTAGAGCCTGCTTACCCTATAAAATTCAACCATCTAAAGAATCGGAATGCGTTATCAGTAGAAATCAG
>JAJDEK010000488.1 GCA_029259875.1 Planctomycetaceae bacterium | reverse complement strand
TTAATCTGGAATTCAATCACGTCAGATCGCATAGTATAATCAGAGTGAAACCAGACTTCGAGTGGCAGTAACAGATTGTCTGAGTCGTTTATTACAATTACTACCCCACCGAGAAAAGATACTTAAAGGGTAATACATGTTTTTAAAAATTCAAAACCGTAAATCTTTTACGAATATCATGTTATGTCTTACGTTAGTCTCTGTTGCTTTCTGTTCCTTACAATCGGGATTTTCAGCAACTCCACCCACAGATCAAGAGGAGCAAGTATACCAAAAGGCGGTCGTAGCCGCGGATCATCCTTTGGCCAGTGCGGCTGGCATTGCCATTCTTAAGGCAGGCGGCAATGTTGTGGATGCAGCTGTTGCTACCTCCTTTGCTCTTTCTGTTCTCAGACCGGCCAGTTGTGGTTTGGGAGGAGGAGGCTTTATGGTGATCTGGGATGCAAAGCAGCAGAAATCTGTAGTCATTGATTATCGGGAGAGAGCTCCTGCTGCCGCGACTCCAAACATGTATGCAAAGCTGTCAGGCAGTGATGAACAACGTAAATTAGCCAGCCGTCAGGGACCTTTGGCTGTGGCAGTTCCAGGTACCGTGGCCGGTTTATGCTATGCCGTGAAAGAATATGGAACACTAGATTTAAAGACCGTCATGCAGCCAGCAATTTTGATGGCGAGAAAAGGTGTGCCCATCAATGATCACATGCGTTCGATACAGAATACCATGTTAAAGCGAATTAAAAATGGCACCGTAAGCCCTGAACGATTTCCAACGCTAGTGGATGAGTATTTGAATCACGGCAAACCCTGGAAAGAAAACGATCGTTTTTTCAGTCCGCAATTAAAATCACTCGAATTAATTGCTGAAAAAGGTTGGGCTGGTTTTTACGAAGGCCCCGTTGCCGATGCCATGGTTAAGGCTTGTGGAAAGAAACACGGAGGCATTTTGACGCTTCAGGATTTGAAAAAAACTCAGCCAGTCATTCGAAAACCTCTTTCTACAATTTTCAATGGATATACAATCTTAACGATGCCACCACCTTCTAGTGGAGGCATTGCCATAATTGAGTCATTTAACATGATCAAATCTTTGGAAAAGGAGCTATTGGGCCATCCATTTGGGAAACTTCAATATCACTCGCCAAAGCAGATTCATTTATTGACCGAAGTCATGAAACACGCTTATGCAGACCGCGCAGAATACTTGGGGGATTCTGATTTTGTTCCAGTCCCAATTCAGCGATTAACGAACCAGAAATATGCAAATCATTTGGCTTTGCGCATTAACGTAGAACAAACAAAACCATTGAAAGACTATGGTCGTTATATTCCACCTCAGGATGCAGGAACCAGTCATTTTTCAGTGATGGATGCTGCCGGAAATGCCGTGGCTTGTACTGAGACAATTAACTTGACGTTTGGAAGTGATGTCGTGATTCCGGAATATGGAATTGTGATGAATAACGAGATGGATGATTTTGCAGCTATTTCTGGTAAGCCTAATGCTTTTGGCTTGATTCAAAGTAAAGCAAATGAAATTGAACCCGGGAAGAAACCACTTTCTAGCATGTCACCTACGATAGTGACTAAAGATGGGAAAGCAGTATTTTCAGCGGGGGCCTCTGGAGGCCCCAGAATTATTTCCAGTACACTTCAGGTCTTGTTGAACATGATCGTATTTGGACTGCAACCTGAACAGGCTGTCGAATCTCCGCGTATCCATCACCAATGGATGCCCAATGATTTAGTACTGGAAAAAAAACTATTTAATCAGAATGGTACCAAGCTGAAAAAATACGGACATCGTATTAAAGAGAGTTCCGGAATTGCTGCCACTCAGGCAGTTTCTCGCCAAGAAGATGGTTTGCGTGGCCAAAGCGACTCTCGTAAACATGGAGCTGCTGCCGGCTATTGAATCAACTTACTTTTCTGGATTTGCTAATTTCTTTTGAATGCCAGCCTGCGTTTCAGATAGCAGTTGTTTGACGACACTGGACTCTTCTACTTCAACTCGTGCAGTAAGAGCATCGACTGCTTTTTGAGAACCTATGGATTGTAATATTTTACAAGCTTCAATTCTCAGTGAGGAATTGGGGTGGTTCAATAATTGAATTACCGGTTTTTCTGCAATTTGCCCCATGATTTTAAGTGCTAGCCGGGCATCCTTCAAATCTTCTCGATTTGAGAGCCGACCTACAAGAACTTCAGCCGTTGCTTCGGAGTGAATTTTCGGTAGAAGTTCGATGATCTCTTCGCGTACCAGCACGTTTTTTTCATCAGAGAGTAACACTGCGAATGCCATTGTTGCCTCGTTGGTGTACCAGACGGCCATGGCATTTACATGTTCTTTCATGCGGAAACCTTCTTTGGCTAAAGGTAAAGTTGCAGCCAAGACGGAAGAGACGCGCTGAAGTTGGCTACTATCTGGTTTCATGTTAGCCAACTGTTTGCAGGCAGTATCATGTGCAAAAGGGCTGGAACCAGCGATGACACGCAGCGCCCAGTCGAGGGTTTCTTCACCAGGACGTGGTTTTAAGTCGCGATCATTCATTTTATAGTTAGAGTTCTCAGGCTTCTTTTCGGGAGATTTGATCATAGGTTTGGTAGAACTTCCTGCTGAATCACTTTTCACGGAGTTCGTATTCGCAGAGACTTTGACCGAAGGCTCTGACCGTCCTTTTTTCTTAAGTGATGCAGAGTTGAGTTGTTGAAGCTGGGTATCAACTGTGATAATTCGATTTTGTAAATCGATTTCTTTTACCTTACCCCAATTGAGCTTCTGGGCAAATGCAAAGAGATCTGCTGGAACAGGGCGTACAACGAGAACCAGTTGTTTATCAAAAACGAAATTCTCAAAGTCTTG
>JAJDEK010000487.1 GCA_029259875.1 Planctomycetaceae bacterium | reverse complement strand
GCTAATTTTTGTATTTCATCTGCAACCGTTGTATTGAACTGTTCCAAATTTTTCTCAAGAAATAATTGTAAGCCGGCACCGGTATCCGTCTTTCTCGATTGTAATTCTGCTAAACCGGAAATAAAGGCTGAAGGTACACCTTCTTCCGATTCTTCCAATACCTCTTCAAAGAAGACTTCATCAAATGACTCATGTGGGACTTCGAGTACGGAACGTTTCCAACCATCGGCGGTTACTTCCAGTTTCATTACTGAAGGAACATGCGCCCGGGAAGCATCGCTACGCGATCTGCGAATAATGTTGCCAGGCGTGACCCAGGTGGTCTCCCCTTTTTTCACATCTTCCAGAGAACGGTGAATATGGCCATTAATAACATAATCCACGCCCTCAATTTCAAAAGGCTTGAAATGCCCTTGCTCCTCATAACCGGGGACAATCAGATCGTGATGTGTTACCCAAATGATCAAAGGCGAAGCGTCTCCGCTCTCATATTCCACGGATTTAGGCAACTTCCTCCCCCAAGACGTACCACCGATGATCACCGTACGCCCCTGCATTGTCCCCTGCCAGGGTGTTTCTGCGGAAAGAAGGCGATACTTTCCCGCTTCAATCAGAATACTGAGTGTATCGTGCTCAGTGAGCTGATTTTCGCGACAATCGTGATTTCCATAGATTCCATAGACGGGGGGATCAAAGAGTGTCATTAACTGACACAGCAACCAGTTTTGATTATCGCGAGGCACATGGAAAAGATCGCCCAAAATCACAGGCAATAATTTCTGTTCTTCTGCTGTCTTTAGACACCAGCGTAGCTTCTCCAATACAACTTGAGGATAGTCGTCTTTGCGAAAGCCTGGGACGCGTCCCTCAATATGCGGATCACCAATCAACAACACACCACAGTATGAATCATGTTCCATGTGTGTGCCCCTTCAGTCCCACTTCCGCTGACTGTATAAATTGGTCGGGCTCCATTTCTGCTCCACAGGTCGGGCAAGTCGGATTTTCTTTCACCCAATTCACCATTTCAGCTCGAATCAAATCATATTCTTTCTCACAGTCTCGATAGTCTTGCTGCATTGCATCAAATTGGATTTGCGCCTCTACCCACTGCTGATAGATTTGTACGATTCTTTGTAAATCAGTGATTTCTGGCGGCGGACTACAGTCCTCCAAAATCTTAAATTCTGTCTGGTCGATGCTCACCCTCTCTTCGGCCAATTGAATCTTCTCAATAATTTTTTGTAATGGTTCTGTGTCGATCAACTGTGGGGGATCACTTAAATCTTTCAGACATTCTCCCGTTAAATTCGCTCGATCACAACTTTGTTTCTGGTTCTGAATGCCGTTGATGAGTGAATTGAGAATGGCAACATCTTCCAGTAGCGGAGGCTCATCCAAAGCTGACATCGCTCTGACTTTGAAACGAGTCTGCTCCACTTGCTGCTTCACAGTCACCAATCGCTGGGTCAGTAATTCCAGGGGTTTTTCATTTCCCTGTGTCAATTCTGCCGGTAGTACATTTAAGGCAGTGACTGTTTTCTCCAGGTCCAGCATAGTCTGCGACGAAGACTGCAAGTCCTGTATCAAAGTTTCCAATCTTTGAATCTGCTGATTTTCTGATTGTAAAATTTCGTATGTTTTTTCCAGTTGCTCTAATTTCGATTCGAGACTGGGAACGGGAGCCAGAACATCCAGAATCGCGGTGATTTGCTTTGACTCTGTCTGCTGGCGCTGAAATTCTTGCTGCGCAGACTTGACCTTACTACGATGCAATTTCTGCATCTCGATCAAAACAGAGGCATCCGAAGACGATGCAAAGAAACGGGCAGCTCGACTTCCGCGTTCCCCCAGTAAAAAAATCGGCGATTTTTGCTCGCCAAAATGGACGTCAAACTGATCGCTATCACCAGACTTCACTTTCAACAGCCTCAGGGCCTGACGCAGTTTATCTGGGACATCATTTCTTAACCGATGGAAATTTTCACCATCAATACAATAACTGACGGTTTTCTTTTTGCGTTTCCATTCGATCGTATGCTCATCATCTGTTTCGACGATAACACGACACTCTTTCGCACCATGCCTGACCATAAAATCGCCAGATGTATTCTCGGCTAGAATTTGCAGCGCCGTGACAAAGGCTGACTTACCACAATTATTCGGTCCCGTCAGCACGGTCAGACCAGCCGACAGATCAATCACGGTATGTGAGTGGCTCATGAAATTATGTAAAGTAATCCGTTTTAGCATGACTGCCAGTATAATCTCCGCTGTTCAGAAATCACAGGATCGGCATACTTGGTATTTTAGATCTCCATAGAAACGAATCATTGCTTTTTCTATAGAATTTGAGTCAAATAAATGGTACAGGTAGACTTGTACCTGAGTTCTATTACTCTCCGATTTATATTGCTTACTAGTTTAAGAGTAGACCATGTTGATACTAAAAAAATCCCTGCTGGGTCTTGTTTTCATGCTAAGTACATTATTGACTCCTTTTCACACTCATGTTGTCTCTGCAAACGACAACTTCTGGGTCTATGTGGGCACCTATACCCGCGGCAGTGAGAGTCAAGGGATTTACCAGCTTCGTCTTGATTCTGAAACCGGGAAACTGTCGCATGTCGGCATCACTGAAAATGTCGAAAATCCGTCTTTTCTGGCCATTCACCCTAGTCGAGATTATCTTTACGCTGTGAATGAAATTGGAGATTTTCAAGGTAAAAAATCAGGCGCAGTAAGTTCTTTTGCCATCAATGCGAAGACTGGTGAATTAAACTTCCTTAATCAGCAGTCATCAAAGGGGGCAGCCCCCTGCCACTTGGTTGTGGATGCGACGGGTAAATATGTTCTCGTCGCCAATTATACCGGAGGCAATATCTGTTCGTTGCCTATTCGAAAGAATGGAAAACTGAGTGAGAATGCCTCATTTGTTCAACATTCAGGTTCCAGCGTCAATACAGCGCGACAAACAGCGCCCCACGCACATTCGATTAATCTGGATAAACAAAACCAACATGCCGTTGTCGCTGATTTGGGAATCGATCAACTGCTTGTCTACCGCTTCAACACGTCCGATGGTTCGCTGACACCAAATTCCCCTCCTGGGATCAAAATGAAACCCGGCGCGGGTCCGCGTCATTTCACGTTTCATCCTACTGGTAAATGGGGTTATGTTATTA
>JAJDEK010000486.1 GCA_029259875.1 Planctomycetaceae bacterium | reverse complement strand
AATCAATCTGACTCATATCGGCGAGATTACGACAGAGCAGGGGGCCTTTCTACAAGACGTCGATGGTTCACGGACATCACTTGAGAGCACTGGCTGGAAACATTCGTTATAAGATCTGAAGCCTAGTGTTAATATTCACGCCGCTGGCGTGATGAAGGGATATTCATCGCTTTTCGGTATTTAGTCACGGTTCTGCGAGCGAGATTGTAGCCTTCTTTCGACAGTGCTTCCACAAGGGCATCATCACTGAGTGGCTTGTTTTTGTCTTCGGCGTCGATAATCTCTTTCATTTTCAAGCGGATAATTCCCCAGGCAACATCATCTCCATCCGATGTTTTGGTTCCACCGCCAAAAAATCGCTTGAGGGGATAGAGTCCCCGCGGAGTTTGAATCCATTTATCATCGACGGCTCTGGATACGGTTGTTACATGAACACCCACAACGTCTGCAATTTGCTGCATTTTTAAGGGAACAATATGCTCCGGACCATTATCCAGAAACTCTGTCTGAAAATCGACAATGGCCTTTGCAACACGCTTCAAAGTGCTATGCCGTTGTTCAATGGCTTCGATCAACCATTTGGCTGAATCAATTTTTTTCTTAATGTATTCTTTGGTCTGGTCATCGGCATTGTTACGTAATAACTCTGCATAACGCCGACTAATTCTGAGTGGCGGTGTATATTCATTTTCCAGTTCTACAACATAGTTCCCGTTTTCATCGCGTTTGACAAAAACATCCGGTGTTACTTTTAAAACTGGTTCTGATTCAAAGCCACGCCCCGGGAAGGGATCAAGATAACGCATATACGACATCGCGTTCTTGATGGTATCAATTGAATAACCTGTTTTCCGCTGAATCACTGGGAGGCGATTCTGCCCTAAGTCATCCAAATGCGATGAAATGAGTGTCACAAGCACTTCACGAAACGGCGCATCCGGTTTTAACTGAAGCAGCAAAGATTCTCTGAGATCTCTCGCACCAACACCGGGAGGGTCGCACTTTTGAATCAATCGCAAAGCCGCCTCAGCATCTTCCTGCGTGATTTTTTTCTCATAAACCTGCGCAATCTCAGGCAATGAACTTTGCAGCCGCCCATTATGATCGAGGTTTTGAATCAGATATTCACCAAAGTCACGCACTTCTGGAGAACAACCGAAGAAATGAAACTGTTCTACCAGATATTCATTGATCGTTTGTTGACGTTCGGAAATATTTGCAACAGCGTCATTACTACGATCCATATCATCGCTGATGCGGTTCGATGATGGCTTCGTGGCTGAAGTCACATTATCTTCTGGCCATTGCTCCGCCATCTCCAGCAAACGCTCAAAGTCCGATTCGTTATTCTGCTCACTTCCCGCGACGATTTCTTTTTCTTCTAACTCATGGCTGTTCGAATCAGAATCTGCCTGATCACGCATGATTTCCGACTCAGTATCGGGGACATTATCGCTTACGCTCTCGTCACGTTCCAGACAGACATTCTCTTCCAGTTCCTGGTCAATGCGTTCTTCCAGCGCCTGCAATGGAAGCTGTAAGATTTCCATTGACTGGATCATTCTGGGAGCCAGCTTCATTTGCTGGCCCAGTTTCATTTGCTGGGAAATATTCAGATGCATGTATTATCCGAATCCATACTCATCTTTGTAGTATCGTAAATTAAAACAAATGAAAACCGGGACTTTTTAAAATCGTTGTCGTCCCTGTAACGCATCAGATAACATCTCTTTGTTAGCAAACTCTAGCACACTCCCGGAGGCAATACCGCGAGCCAATCTGGTAATCTCCACATTTTCATTTTCCAAGAGATTGGAGATATACAAAGCTGTCCCATCCCCTTCGAGTGTGGGGTTGGTTGCCATGATGATCTCGCTTACACCATCTTGTTTCACACGACGAACGAGAGCGTCGATTGTCAGTTTTTCAGGCCCCACTCCCTCCAGGGGAGAAATTCGGCCTTGTAAGACGTGATACACCCCCTGAAAAGAACTGGTTGCTTCCAGCGAAACCACATCTCGCGGTTGCTCTACCACACAAACCAGTTTTTTATCCCGCCGCGTATCCGCACAGATACTACAGACTTCATTTTCAGTCAGGTTATAACAAACGGTACAGGGCCGTACTAACTGCTTGACGGCTAAGATCGCATCAGCCAACTGCCGGGCATTTCCTTCGGGTATCGATAAAATATAATGAGCGAGCCGCTCCGCAGATTTGCGACCTATCCCAGGAAGTGTGGCAAACTGATCGATCAATTGCCCCACACTGGCACCATAAGGATGAGATTGACTCTCTCTTCCACGTATCGACATAAAATTGAACTTTTACTACTGAAGAACCGCGAACTCTTACCTGGAGATCGATGAAAAACGATTCCCAGTTAGAAACGTATTAAGCATTCGGATTGAATTTTGACATTGCCTCTTCCAAGCCAGGGATATTCATACCTCCTGTTAGTTGAGCCATCTCTTCGGCGGCCCCTTCACGAGCCTTTTCCAATGCTTGATTGGTTGCCGCTGTCAAAAGGTCTTCGAGCATCTCCTTATCATCACTGTCGAGTAGAGTCTGATCTATCTTGTAACCCAGAATTTTCTGCTGACCATTAGCTTCGACATTGACCATTCCACCTCCGGCAGAACCTTCAAAGCGAAGTTTTCCCAATTTCTCCTGCATTTCTTGCATGCGCCCCTGCATATCTGAAAATTGTTTCATCATGCCGGCGATATTTCCCAGTCCTTTGAACATGGTCACGAATCCTCTTTTTCGTCTTCTGCTTGCTTATTTAATACACTAACTCGCACACTTGTTGCATTGAAAACCGCAAGTGCTTCCTGCAAAAAATCGTCTGAAACAGGCGATAAATCGCGCTGTTCAACTCGTTTTTTTGCCTGCGATGGATTGCTTTGATTCTCTGTTGTTTTTTCTGACGAGGCTTTGGATTCTAGTAAACGAATCTTAATCCGCTCCCCCGTCAGCTTTTCTAGCGAACCTTCGAGCTTCACCATAATTTCGGGTCGCTCGCAGTATTGCTTTGAAAAATTATAGCTCTTAGAGAATTGTAAATCCAGTTGTTTCGGCCCAGAAATTGCTATTGACTCCACTCCCTTCAAAGAGTCTTTTATCAGATCTCCATTGAATTCAATGAGTTGCGCCAATAATAAACTTTCCACTCCTGCGCGAAATGGGATCAATTCAGCCGTAGAAGTAGTAGTTTCAATTGAATTTTGTGTTACAACCGAATTTATTTCAGTTTTTTTTTCAATTTTTTTTTGAGGAGGGGGCTCAATCTGAGTAGATGTATTCACCTCAGGGGCAGGAACAGCGTTTTGCATGCTTGCCTGTGGCTGTGGAGCAGGTTGCGGCCTGGAAGGCAAAGCAGGGATCTGCCCACCGTTTGTTAACATGGCACACAACTGATCCAGATCTTCCAGCAGAGAAATCCGAATTAGTGCCAATTCAACGAGAGCACGTCCATGGCTGGCGCGAAACATTTTATTGCGTGCTTCATTGAGAATTTGAAAGGCAGCCAGACAGGTCTGAATTCCCCAAATCTGAGTTTGTTTCTGTAAACTACTGCGGTTGATTTCAGAGATTGCTAACAGTGTTACCTGATCGGCGCCAGTGGCAACCACAGACAAATCCCGCAAGTAATTCAGCAATTGATCTACAAATTCATTTAACTGCACGCCAGTATTCAAGGCTGACTCAAACAGGGAAAGCGCTACATCTTGCTTACGATCAATCAAGGCATCAATTAACTCAATCAAACGCTCATCACTGGCTGTTCCCAGTATGCGGTGCACACTTTCCGCAGTCAGATGGGAATCACCAAAAGACAATAATTGATCAAAAATGGATTGACTGTCGCGCATCGAACCACCGGCACGACGGGCCACAAGCTGGATCGCACTTTCATCCACTTCAACTTTTTCCAACTCTGCAATCTGCTTCAAGCGATTGCAGATACTGGACTCTTCAATGTACCCAAAATCGAATCGCTGGCAACGAGATAAAATCGTGTCGGGCAGCTTATTCGGTTCTGTCGTACAAAAAATAAATTTCACGTTGGGAGGTGGCTCTTCTAACGTCTTCAATAAAGCGTTAAATGCCTCTTTGGTTAACATATGGACTTCGTCGATGATATAAATCTTATACTGAGATCTCATCGATCTCACATTCACGTTCGCTCTCAACGAACGAATATCATCAATCCCACGATTCGAAGCACCATCGATTTCCAAAACATCGATATCGCTGCCCACTGCGATATTTTGACAGACTTCACAGTCTCCACAAGGAATCCCGTCTTGCGAATTCGGACAATTCAAGGCTTTCGCCAGAATCCGAGCCATGGATGTCTTACCCACGCCCCGTGCGCCGGTAAATAAATAGGCATGCGCTACCCGGTCTGCACAGATCGCATTCTGAAGGGCTTTGGCAACCATCTCCTGCCCGACCACTTCCGAGAAGTTTTGCGGCCGGAACCGACGCGCCAACACGGTATACTGTATCGATTTATTAGACATGCTTGTTTTCAGATATCAGAATCAGAAAGAGGCAATTATTTCCAAATGAAGACAATCAACAGATTTCAGAGCGATCAACAATAAGTGACTCTAGTCTGATGGTCCAGTGAGAGATTATACTAAATTTGCATTGGGGACTCGAATGAGTCGAACTAAAAATAAAAAAGGGGCGAAAAGCTGCCTCCTCGTATACCTGAAATAAACCATTGTGGGCTGCTTCGGTTAAGATCTGACCCGGTCAACGACTACCCCACCATACTCGGAGACAGCTTCTCGCCCCCCTGATAGTTAGCGTATCAACGCTTGAACCATGCATTATGGAGCTAATTTCTCAAGCGTCAAGCCACTGACATTTGAATTCCGGAAGCGAATCGTCGAAAATCACAAAATTCCAGTCACAACCCTCACTTATGCATAAGAAACGGATTATGAATCTATTTCAGTCGCCTCCCCAGACAATTACCGACATTCAGCAAGCTCTCAAAGCGGGACAACTTTCCTGCCAAGATCTACTCGAAACCTGTTTTGAACAAATTAAACAAAAAGAACCGCTCCTGCATGCCTGGGCTTATCTGGATCAGGACTCCGCGTTCCAGCAAGCAGAAGCCCTTGATCAAGAATTGAAACAAGGGAAGTGGCGAGGCCCTTTGCATGGCATCCCCGTTGGTATCAAAGACATTATTGATACCAAAGGCATGCCCACCAAAGCCGGTTTTCCTGATCGCGATGATTCACCCGCCACGCAGGATGCAACCGTCGTGGAAAATCTGCGAATCGAAGGAGCCATCTTTCCCGGTAAAACAGTGACCACACAACTTGCCGGTTTCGATCCGCCTCCTACACGAAACCCCTGGAATCAGGAGCAGACACCCGGCGGTTCTTCCAGCGGGTCAGCAACCGCGGTTGCTGCTGGCATGTGTCTGGCAGCGGTCGGAACGCAGACTGGAGGCTCCATCATCAGACCGGCTTCGTTCTGCGGGGTAGCCGGCTTGAAATCAACATTCGGCATGGTGGATCGACAAGGTTTGATTCTGCTTTCCGAGCATCTGGATCACATCGGCCCCATCGCTCATACGGTGACGGATCTGGTGATGATGCTGGATGCGATGACCGATCAAGCAACATACCTGCCACTGTTGATCGAGCCGGTCACTGATCCACCGCGGATTGGCTGGCTCTCAGATTTCTTCGAAAGTAAAGCATATGACACGATGCGGCAAGAAATGACAACGACTCGACAGAAACTGGAAGCCGCAGGCGCGACTGTGAAAACTGGTGAATTACCTGCAGAGTTTGAATCGATTCTCGAAAATCATTTG
>JAJDEK010000485.1 GCA_029259875.1 Planctomycetaceae bacterium | reverse complement strand
GTTCTTGCTTTTCATATCTGATTAATTGGTAAACATCTCTTTCAAACTATTCTCAAGCAGCCAGTTCGAGATCAATCTTCAAGATATCTATAAATCGTTGTCGAAGCTGAACTCATCTAAAAAAGTTTTCGAAACTGAGACTGGCAAAGAGTGATCTTCTGTACGTAGAATGGAATTATTAAATCTAAACACCACCTTCGAACACTAAAGAGTACAAACTGGTTTCTGAATTTTTGAAACTTTTGGGGAAGACCTTGTATGCCATCAAATAACAAAATCAATCAGTTGATCTGCGTATTTGCCACTGTCTTTTTACTGCTGGCTTGCAGAAGCCGGGCAAGCGCAGACGAAAAGAAGGCGATTCCCCAATTTAAAGATGGAGAAGCGCAAGTGGTCAAAGCATTTGCGGATGCCGACTATTGGATTCGACATGACTTGTGGGTCGAAACAGAATTCGACTCGGATGGTGATGGTAAGCTGGACCGAATGCATGTGAGTGTCACTCGACCTCGACAAACAGAAAGCGAAGGCCTGAAACTTCCTGCGGTCTATATTACGAGTCCGTACTTCGCGGGAACCGGTTCAAAAGGCAGACAATATTTTTGGGACACAAAGCAGGAACTCGGAGCGGCGCCAAAGAAACGCGAACACGTGCCCTCGGTTGAACGCAAGGGAATGCGGCCGATCATTTCCAAGTCGCACATGAAAGACTGGGTACCACGTGGATATGTCGTCGTTCACTCATCGTCTCCCGGCACAGGACTGTCTCAGGGCTGCCCCACAATCGGTGGTGACAATGAGTCACTCGCCCCCAAAGCAGTGATCGACTGGTTGTGTGGTCGGGCGAAAGGCTTCACAACAGTGGATGGCTCCGAACAGGTAACCGCCAAATGGTGTACCGGAAAAGTCGGAATGACGGGAACATCATTCAACGGCACTCTGGCTCTGGCGGCAGCGACCACAGGAGTGGAAGGATTGGAAGCAATCATCCCTGTCGCTCCTAATACATCGTACTATCACTACTACAGATCGAATGGTCTGATCCGCCATCCTTATGGATACTTGGGAGAAGATATCGACTACCTGTATGACTTCGTTCATAGCGGTGACAAGAATCGACGCGAGCAATGCGACTGTGAAATACGTAATAAAGAAATACTGAAACAA
Organism: Planctomycetaceae bacterium; assembly: GCA_029259875.1. GTDB lineage: Bacteria > Planctomycetota > Planctomycetia > Planctomycetales > Planctomycetaceae > Gimesia. Next base: position 3,617 of record JAJDEK010000485.1, on the reverse strand, counting down.
TTTGATCGTGTAAGTGGTGACTATAACGAATTCTGGGCCGGACGCGATTACCTGAACGACATCAAGCCTGTCAAAGCAGCGGTGCTGATGTCGCATGCGTTCAACGATTGGAATGTGATGCCGGAACACAGCGTTCGTATCTACGAAGCACTGCAGGCGAACGGCGTTCAAACGCAGGCTTTCTTCCACCAAGGCGGACATGGCGGGCCTCCGCCAATGAAACAGATGAACCGCTGGTTCACTCGCTATCTGCATGGAGTCCAAAACAGCGTCGAAGACGACCCCAAGGCATGGATCGTACGTGCTGGTGCTAAACGAGATAAACCCACGCCCTATGATGACTACCCGAACCCAAAAGCTAAGCCTGTGAAGCTGTATCTCAAAGCTGGCGCTCCCAAACAAGGAACACTCTTGATCAACCCACAACCGGCCCAAGGTACTGAAACACTCGTCGACAACTTCTCATTCAACGGAACGGCATTGGCTCAGGCAGAATGGACGGAGCACCGTCTGATCTATTTTTCACCAAAGCTGTCGAAACCAATCCACATCTCCGGCACTCCACGAATTTCGATTCGCCTTGCCTGTAATAAACCCGCCGCGAATCTATCAGTATGGCTGGTCTCACTTCCGTGGACTGAAGGCAGAAATTCAAAGATCACTGACAATATCATCACCCGTGGCTGGGCTGACCCGCAAAACCATAGTTCGCTGACCGTAAGTGAACCGCTGAAGCCTGGCCAGTTCTATGACTTATCATTCGACCTGCAACCCGATGATCAGATCATTCCGAAGGGGCAACAATTAGGCCTGATGATCTTCTCAAGCGATCGCGACTTCACCTTACGCCCTACCCCTGGAACGGAACTAACTGTGGATCTCGATAAGACATCAATTGTGCTACCTATCGTAGGAGGCACGAGTGCATTGAAAGAATCTCTTGCCCCCGGCAAAGACAAATGAATTAACTTGGCAGAATGCGAGTGAGCAAAAAGATTTTATCGCTACATCCCGCTTTTGCTAAGACAATAATCCTTTGACGATATTCGCGCCATCGACTCCCGTGAGCTTTAGATCGAGCCCCTGATACTTGACCGTAAAGCGATTGTGGTCGATGCCCAGGCAGTGCAGAACGCTGGCGTTTAAATCGTTAATGTGTACAGGATCTTTCACGATGTTATAGCAGTGATCGTCAGTTTCACCGTAATCGATGCCTGGTTTAAAACCGCCACCAGCAACCCAGGTCGAGAAACAGCGGCCATGATGATCGCGCCCATGGTTATCTTTCGTGAGTGTTCCCTGACTATAGATCGTGCGACCGAATTCCCCTCCGAAGATGACCACCGTGTCATCTAACATTCCCCGTTGTTTTAAGTCTTTCACGAGGGCTGTGGCTGGCTGATCCACTTTATCACAATTATTACGAATCCCTTTCGGCAGGCTGCCATGTTGATCCCAACCACGCTGGAAGAGTTGAATAAAGGGCACACCACGTTCAGCCATGCGACGTGCTAAAATACAATTCGCGGCGAAGGTTCCCTTTTTCTGCGAATCGGGACCGTACATCTCAAACGTGGCCTGTGTTTCTCCGCTTAAGTCCATTAAACCCGGAACCGAGGTTTGCATCCGATAAGCCATTTCGTACTGTGAAATCCGAGCTTCAATTTCCGGATCGCCCGAAAGTTGAGCTTTTTCCGCGTTTAGTTTTGCCAGCCCATCCAGCATTTTACGACGCAGGCCTCTGTCTAACCCTTTTGGATCGGACAGATATAATACCGGGTCTCCTGCACTTCGAAACTGAACTCCCTGATGGCGGGATGGCAAATTCCCACTGCTCCAGAGTCGAGAATAGAGTGCTTGTCCTGGTGCATTACCGACGGAAATCATCACGACATAAGCAGGCATGTCTTTATTAGGACTGCCTAATCCATAACTCAACCACGATCCAAAACTAGGGCGTCCCAATTGCTGAGTTCCCGTGTTAATGTAGGTAATCGCGGGATCATGGTTAATCGCTTCCGTATTCATGGTACGGATGATGGCAATGTCATCCGCGATGGAAGCTGTGTGTGGTAGAATGTCGCCATTAATCCATGTTCCTCGTTCGCCATAACGTTTGAAATTAAACATCGGAGCCACACAGGGAAACGATTTTTGGCCGCTGGTCATGCCCGTGAGGCGTTGTCCTTTACGAACCGACTCAGGTAGCTCTTTCCCATGAATCTCCTTTAATACCGGCTTATAATCAAACAAATCAATATGGCTGGGACCACCGGCCATAAAAAGATAAATGACCCGCTTTGCTTTAGGCGCAAAATGAGGTAGCCCTGGCAATCCTCGTTGCTCGGAACCAGTTTGACCGGCGGCTGATATTTTCGGTACATCACCTAACAAACTGGCGAGTGCCGCTGCTCCGAGACAGCCACGCGAACGCGATAATAATTGTCGACGCGTTAATTGTCGCTGATATTCTTCAATTGGATTCATTAATCTTTACTCGCGCGTTAATGTTTCGTCTAAATTTAAAATCGTGTTGGCGACAACCGTCCAGGCTGCGACTTGTGTGACATCGAGTTTTTTATCTCGGGGCGATTCACCCACACTCAGCAATTCTTCAGCCGCTTTGGGATTTGCCTGATAGTGTTTCAAACTTTTCTGATATACGTTCAAAAGTACTTCGCGTTCTGTAGAACGGGGTTCTCTAGCGGTCGCCAATAAAAATGCGTACGAGATCTGTTCGTCCTTTGTCGAGCCGCCCTCTTTCAACAACCGTTCTGCAAGGTATCGAGCCGCTTCTACAAACTGGATATCATTCATCGTCACTAATGCTTGCAGCGGTGTATTCGTGCGTGGCCGTCTGATCGTACATTTTTCCCGTGTGGGTGCATCAAAAATCTGCATATTTGGAGGGGGTGCAGATCTCTTCCAATAGGTGTAGAGACTTCGGCGATGGAGTTTCTCGCCATGATCTTGTACGAATAAAGGTTTGCCACTCAGTCCGACTTCTTTCCAGAGTCCAGGAGGCTGATATGGCTTGACACCCGGTCCTCCCATTTTTTTGTTGAGTAACCCACTGATTTCCAGAGCACTGTCGCGAACAAATTCTCCCTGTAATCGAAACCGTGCACCACGTGCCAAAAACTTATTTGCAGGATCTTGCATATAGGCTGCACGAGAGACATCTGATGACTGCCGATAGGTTGCTGACATTACAATTTGTTTGAGCATCCGTTTGACATCCCAACCTGATTCGCGGAAATCGACAGCCAGCCAATCGAGTAATTGGGGATGACTGGGAAAGGCCCCTTGAGAACCAAAATCTTCTGGAGTGGTGACGAGTCCCGTCCCAAACAACATTTGCCAATACCGGTTGATGGCGACACGTGCTGTAAGTGGATGATCGTCTTGAAAGAGCCAGCGGGCCATACCTAAGCGATTTTGCGGTGCTTCTTTTGCCATGGGAGGCAATACAGAAGGTGTCCCCGGTTGCACTTTGTGTTTGGTAGGGGCATCGTACGCGCCACGTGCCAGAATAAACGTATCGCGAGGTTTAGCCATGTCACTCATCATCATGACCGTCGTCAATGGTTTGAGGAGTTCTGTCTCCTCTGCTTTTA
>JAJDEK010000484.1 GCA_029259875.1 Planctomycetaceae bacterium | reverse complement strand
AAACTGAAAACGTTATCCCTGTAATACGCGATTTGCAAACAGGTTCGAAGGCAGGCGTACGCCCGCTGCTTCCAGCCGATCCATGAACGCAGGACGAACCCCGGTCGCTTCAAAGTGACCATAGGCTCTTCCTTCTTCATCGATACCATCTTGAATAAACAGGAAAATATCCTGCATAATGACTGTGTCTTGTTCCATATTCAGTACCTCGGTGACATGCGTCACTTTACGAGGCCCCCCTTGTAAACGGTTCACCTGAATGATCAAATCAACGGCTGCTGCAAATTGCTGCCGCAGGGCTTTGAGCGGTAATTCGACTCCCCCCATTGTGATCATGGTTTCCAAACGGGAAACACCATCACGAGGAGAGTTAGCGTGAATTGTGGTCAACGAACCTTCGTGACCGGTATTCATCGCCTGAAGCATGTCCAGTGATTCTGCACCACGACATTCCCCGATGATGATTCGGTCAGGCCGCATACGCAGCGCATTCTTTACAAGATCTGTCGCTGTGATTTGCCCTTTACCTTCAATGTTTGGTGGACGTGTTTCCAATCGCAAAATGTGGTCCTGCTGCAATTGAAGTTCCGCAGCGTCTTCAATCGTAATCACACGATGATCAGGTTGAATGAAGCTGGATAATGTATTTAAGAGTGTTGTTTTACCGGAACCAGTACCACCACTGATGATGGTATTGATACGAGCCTTGATGATGCCTTCTAATAGCATTGCGATTTCCGGCGTGAAGGCACCAAATCTCAGCAAATCTTCAAGCCCCAGAGGGTTCGAACCGAATTTACGAATGGTTAATGATGGCCCATCCAGTGCCAACGGAGGAATCACAGCATTTAATCGAGAGCCATCAGGCAAGCGAGCATCTACCAGAGGTGAGGTTTCATCGACGCGTCGCCCTACTTTGGAAACAATACGATCAAGAATCTGTAGCAGATGCTGATTGTCTCGGAAAACAACATTAGACCGTTCAATACGCCCCCCTTTTTCGACAAATACATGTTTGGGGCCATTGATCATGATATCTGCAATATCCTGATCTTTGAGAAGTAATTCTAGCGGACCAAAGCCAAATGTTTCGTCTAGAATTTCCTCGATCAATCGCTCACGTTCGGATCGGTTGAGAAGTGGATTTTCGGTATCACACAAGTGTTCGATGACCAGACGAATTTCACGCCTGAGTGAATCGCCTTCCAGATCACCAACGCGGGTCAAATCGAGCTTTTCAACCAACTTGCCATGAATGAGTCGTTTGAGATCATCAAAAGCCATATTGGAATCAACTTGAGAAAGGCCAGAACCAGCCATATTCACTCTACTCCTTCAACTGATAAATCTTATTTTTATAATCATGTATGCTTGCCGACAGTTCACCTTGGGCATCACATCGTCATCCCGCTAATTTGCACAAAGTTTTTCATTATAAATCTAGGTCACAAAACTGCCTCGAGATGTCGGAAGTATGAAAATGATGCAAAAAAACAGCATTGTTGGGTCAGTGAAAGTAAAAAAGCTGCGTGAATCATGAGGAACTTAATGATCTATCACGATATGCGGAAAATAGTGATTGAAACTGTCACGATTCGGGGGAATCACTGGATTAATGAAAAAGGCTGCTTTTCATCACTACAAGGTAGATTTTGAATGCGGTCGCAGGTGAGAATCGTTCTACAGCCCCAGTTAAAGCATGATCCACCCAAATATCCGCATAAAATTGCCAAATCTTACAATCACAACAATCCTGAAAAGTTAGAACATTGCTTCAATTATCGATTATCGTGCCCACTTATTGTGAAGCCGAAAATTTGGTCAACCTGATCCCGCGCATGACTCAGGTTTTAAACGACTCTGCGATTTCGGCAGAGATTATTGTCGTTGATGACCAAAGCCCGGACGGCACAACGGAACTCTGTCAAACACTGTCTGAATCATCTCCCCTTCGACTGATCACCCGCAAAAACGAACGAGGACTCTCGACAGCAGTCATTGCTGGTATGGAAGCGGCGTCTGCCGATATTTTGATAGTGATGGATGCCGATCTATCACACCCACCAGAAAAAATCCCGAAGTTGTATTCTGCTTTGAAAAATCAGCAGGCAGATTTTGTGATTGGCAGCCGCTATGTGAACGGTGGTTCGACAGAAGAAACCTGGGGTTGGTTTAGAAAGTTCAATTCAAAAATTGCGACCTGGATGGCTCGTCCCTTCACAACAGTGAAAGATCCGATGGCTGGCTTTTTCGCGTTGCATCGTCAAGATTTTCTGAATGCTCGCGAAATTCTCGATCCCGTGGGTTATAAAATCGGCTTGGAATTAATGGTAAAATGTCGTTGCCGAAACATCATAGAAGTTCCAATCCACTTTACTGACCGTACCCAGGGAACAAGCAAACTCTCTTTCAAAGAACAAATCAATTACCTGAAACATCTAAAGCGTCTGTTTGAGTTTAAATACAAGAACTATGCTTATTTTGCGCAATTCGCAGTGATTGGATGCTCGGGAGTTGTCGTTAATTTAGTGGCACTTTCTCTACTTTTGAATTGGCTTATTCGACCGGTCGCGGTTGCCATCGCAATCTGGATATCCATGAGCACTAATTTCCTGTTGAACCGAAATATCACATTCTCTTATGCCCGATACGCTCCCATACTCAAGCAGTATCTCGGTTATTGTAGTAGCTGTCTATTAGGTGCATTCTTCAATTGGCTCACAACAATGGTACTATGTAGTTCCATTGCCTATTTCGAGAAAAGAACCTTGCTGGCAGCGTTGATTGGAATTGTGGTGGGCATGGCATTCAATTTTATTCTCTGTCGCTATTTTGTTTTCTCAAAGCATAAAACAATCAGTGACGATCAGAAAAATATTTGAAGACTTAGAGACTGGACACAACAGTGAACACGATGCTAGAATAATCGTGATTTGAGTCGTCCTATTGTTTGAGACTCAACCCCATTCAAATACACCATCTCGTTGTGATTCTATCACTCTAACTCTAGACAGGATTTTCCCATGACAATCGCCGAATCAATCCTTCCCGAATTTGATATGGAAATGGCTGGAACCCGCAAAACCCTTGAACGAGTCCCTGATGACAAATTCGACTGGAAAGCGCACCCCAAATCGAACACTATCGGCTGGGTCGCCACTCATCTCGCAGAAATCGTTGGTTGGGTTGAAGGAACTCTGACGAAAGATACCTGGGATCTTAACCCGGAGGGTGGCGAACCATATCAAGTTCCTCAGCTTAATAGCCGCCAGGAAATTCTTGATCTCTTTGACGCGAATGTTGCCACAGCCAGAAAACGCATCGCGGCCACACCCGATGAAGAATTTGGCAAGTCATGGTCACTCCTCTCAGGCGGGCATCCTATCATCACCATGCCCAAAATTGGTGTGATTCGTACTTGGGTTCTTAATCATAGTATCCATCACCGCGCACATCTCTGCGTCTATCTGCGACTCAATGATCTTCCCGTTCCTGCACTTTACGGCCCATCCGCTGACGAGCAGGAATGAAATAGAACTGAGTTTAGACTTTAAAGATTACCCGGTTGATCACCCTCAGGAGGTTGCTGTCGCTTCTGTTGCTGCGCCACTTTACGCTGGAACTGCTCAAAAGAGTGCGTCAGTGAATCCAGCAAGCGGGGAATGTTGGGCGCTGCCATATGTACGCGAGCAGAAACACACGAGCGAGGAAAAAATGTCGTGATGAAATCAAAGGAAAACTCTGTTGCGGAATGACCAATTCGAACCGCATTTGCATACACACCAGAGAGCATTTCGTCAGGCAGCTTCAATTCATCATATAAGTCTTCCGCTGAGGGAGGCTTTTGTCCCGGTTCCGCAGGCTTGGCTACAGGTGCTGGTACTGGCTCAGCAGGTTGTTGAGGATTACTCTCTGATGCTGCTTCGGGCCGCACAGCTTCACCTGAAGCCCCTGCATTAATATCTGAACCCACACTCGCAACTGGTGGAGTTGGTCCTTCTGAAGGTGCGACTTCAAGACCTGGTCCGACATTGATGGTATCAGCAGACCCAGCCACCTGTTGAGGAATGGGAGTAGGGATGATCGGAGTTCCAAACCGTTTTTCATAATTATTCAAATTATCTCTAAGGGCACGAATCATTTGCGGAACAACGCCAATGGGAAGAACCACACGTGCGGCCACTTGTTGGGGTGTGGAAATTCGTAGCAGGAAATCCAGAATAAATTCATGTCCCCCCTGCAACACAACAGCCCCCGTGCTAAAAACCCCTCGCGAGACGCCCTCGGGAACACGTGCACTCACTTGAGAATGCCTGATTTCTTGTGTGTGCCGTTCCTGGTTGGATTCCTCGGAATGGTCATCGTTGTTTTCCGCTGGTGTCAGATCATCGCTCATATCTGCTACTTCAATTCTTTAAAGATTTTGAATTCTCTTAGAACGAACCGATCACACTCAAATGCGAATCGATCTCTACTTTGTCTATGATAAACGAAAGGGAACAATTTCGAAACCGGCTCCCAGTTTGGCAGTTTCTACTTTGATTGCAATATACGTAACTCTTTGGGAAGTGGGAAGCGAACAGATTCTTCACGAACAACGGCATTTTCTACTTCTGCTTGATAGTGATCTTCCAAATGTTGCACCAATTCCTGAACCACCACTTCAGGTGCACTTGCCCCCGCTGTAATGAGAATTGTCTCGCAACCTTCAAGCCATTCAGGTAAAAGCTCACTTACACCGTCAATCAGATAAGCCTTATTTTTAGCCGACTTACCAATTTCCATCAACCGCTTACTATTCGAACTATTTTGACTACCTAAGACCAATACGAGATCCACCTGCTGCACGAGTTCAGAAACCGCCTCCTGACGATTTGTTGTCGCATAACAGATATCGGCCTTGGGTGGACTCTCAATATAAGGGAATTTTTTCGTGAGACTTTCGATGACTCTGCCTGCTTCATCAACACTCAAAGTAGTTTGTGTAAGATAAGCTAATTTGTCACCTTCAGAAAAATCTAAAGTTGCTACTTCTTCCGGCGTCTCAATCAAGGTAATACTTTCCGGCGCTTCCCCCATTGTACCTATTACCTCATCATGCCCTTCATGACCAATCAGAATAATATTGTACCCAGCATTTGCGTATTTAATTGCTTCAGTATGAACTTTGGTGACCAGCGGGCAAGTGGCGTCAATCGTACGAATGTTTCTGTCGCGCGCTTCCTGACGAATCAGAGGGGAAACACCATGCGCACTGAATACAAGTATCGAACTTTCAGGAACATCGCTCACGGAATCAACAAAAACCACACCTTGTTCTGTAAAACGATTCACAACATGTTTGTTATGTACGATTTCATGATAGACATAAATGTCACTACCAAAAATCCGAATGACTTCTTCAAGGCACTCTATTGCCATATTGACGCCCGCGCAAAAACCACGGGGATTTGCCAGAATTACTTTCATTTTATCATTTCCATTTTTGCAGATGCATTGCATTACATATCTGCTTTGGGGGCTTGCACGCCAATTCAGCTCGCGAACAAGTGCGTCGCTTAGTATCAGAACATCGATCAGGTACTTATGAGGGTACCTCAAAAGCTATTCTATGCGGAACGCAGAAGTAAACCAAATCTGGAAAGTTCAATTTTCGAACTTTCCGTAGAGGTATACCTGTATTTTGCTGTTTTCGGCGATAATGTGTGTGTTTTCTCAAGAAATGAAGTCTGTTTTCGAAACCTCAAAAAACATTAGCCAGCCATTCCTCTCACCTGATGTCACTATTCTACAGTAACACTCTTTGCCAGGTTCCGGGGGCGGTCCACATTACAACCTCGTAAAACAGCAATATGATACGCCAGGAGTTGCAGCGGAATCGCAGTGACGAGAGGCTGTAGGAAATCTTCAACATCAGGAACGTAAATGACATCATCAGCGATATCAGCAATTTTTTTGTCCCCTTCACAGGCAATCGCAATCACAGGCCCTCTACGCGCTTTCACCTCTTCCAAATTACTCATCACTTTGGGATAAATCTGGCCGTGCGGAACCACAAAGACACTAGGAGTCTCTTCATCTACTAGCGCAATCGGACCATGTTTCATTTCGGCTGCCGGGTAGCCTTCAGCATGAATATAACTGATCTCTTTAAGTTTCAGTGCGCCTTCTAGTGCACCGGGAAAATTATAGAGTCGACCCAGATAGAGAAAATTATTGAAGTTGCAATATTTGTTGGATATATCCTTGATGAGATCATTACATTCGAGACATTTTTGAATCTGATCCGGAATTTTTTGGATCGCATCAATAATCCTGCGACCTGCGGGATAAGAGAGATGCCTCATTCTCCCCAGAAATAGCGCCAATTGAATCATGACCATGACCTGAGATGTAAATGCTTTGGTCGACGCTACTCCCACTTCAGGACCGGCATGCAAATAAATCCCGCCGTCTGCTTCACGAGCGATTGAAGAACCAACCACATTACAAATCGCCAGAGTAGGATGCCCTTTTCGTTTACATTCTCGCATGGCAGCCAGAGTATCTGCCGTCTCACCACTCTGAGTCACTGCAAAAATCATGGTATCGTTCGAAATCGGAGGATTCCGATACCGCAATTCACTGGCGTATTCGACTTCGGTCGGTATCCTGGCAAATTCTTCCAGCAAATATTCGCCGACTAAACCCGAATGCCAACTGGTACCGCAGGCCGTTAAGACCACTCGATCAATGTTTCTAAGCTGTTGTGCAGACAAGTTCAAGCCACCAAACTTTGCTGTCGCTTCATCTTCGTCAATACGACCTCGCATTGAATTTTCAAGAGTCTGGGGCTGTTCGAAGATTTCCTTTAACATGTAATGTTTAAAATCACCCAACTCCGAGTCGACACTCACCTGATCGAGTGTCTGAATCGAGAGTTTCTGTTGCCCTTCATCACGGTGAATGACTTCCACCTCATCTCGAGTGAGAACAGCGATCTCATGGTCCGATAGATAGATTACTTCATCAGTATATCCAATCAGTGGAGTCGCATCGCTGGCAATAAAATGTTCCCCTTTCCCAACACCGATCACTAATGGGCTTCCCAAACGGGCTGCAATTAGAACATCGGGAAGATCCTGGAATAAAATCACCAGACCATAGGTACCCTTTAATTTCGATAGCGTAATTTCGACAACTTTAAGATAGGTCGAAAGTTCTGTCGGATCTGCACCTAGCTTAATCTGCTCTTCCAGATGATGAGACAGTAAATGCGCAACCGTTTCCGTATCAGTCGTAGTATGAAAGACATATCCCAGCGCTTGTAGTTGCGTGCGCAGCGAGGAATAATTTTCGATCACTCCATTGTGCACAATGACCACATCTCCGTTGCCCCCGACATGCGGGTGAGAATTTTGGTCATTGGTTTCCCCATGCGTCGCCCAGCGTGTATGGCCGATTCCCATTGTTCCTGCAAGAGGACTTGCTTTAAAGAGCGCTGCCATTTCGGCAACTCGCCCTTTTTTCTTACGAATCTCAATAGATGGACCATCGTGAATGGCAACACCGGCACTGTCATATCCACGATATTCCAGTTTTTGCAGACCTTGGATTAATACAGGCCCCGCTTCTCGATGTCCGATATATCCGACAATTCCACACATATTTTCGCGCTCCATCGCTGAATGAGGGAAGTAATTTCGGCTTTATGTTCTTAGTCAAATTTCCAATCAAAATGCAGTATTCACTGTATTCCATCCCTGGTTCAATCAGCCACATTATAAAACATGACAATTGGAAAAATGATATTGGCTCAAAAATGACCGCCAGTAAGCACTTACAAGAGGGGAAAGATAACACAAGTATGAAAAATGAGTCAACCACTCTTCGATCAAGGATCTTTGACTAGAATGGGAATATATGCACTGCACGCAATTACATAAACAAATATTATTAAAGAACTTATGGAAATTGATTATTCCAGATCCCATTGTAGGAGGATGCCTGTGTTTACCTGCACGGCATTAAATCCGAACCCGCTCTGCCGCCAATCGTGCAACTGCAAACGCACAAGCGGCATCCGAAATCGATCGATCAAAGATTTCTGCAACATTTGTAATGACAGTTTCGCTTAAAATCGGGTGGGCTCGCATGATTTTTTCAGCCAGAAAAACGGCACTCCCACTAATCAATATCACCGTTGGTGGTACTGACATTTGCTCCAGAACTTGATCTATAGCTTCGGTAATCTGTTTCTGCTGTTGCTCTGCGAGATAATTCGCAATTTCAACAGCCTCTGCTCTTGTCATTTCCGAAGTATCACAACAGAGAGACCGCGCAATCCGATCATAGGCATCGTCCTGAGTCGCCGGTTTACCATTGGCCGTATCAATGTCATCAATACTCTCAGCATGCTCTTCAAGTAGTAAATAGAGATCTAACGCCGTCGCAAAGTATTCTGCTGCCAACGGACATTGTTGACCGCGAAAAGGAACCCGCTGGCCAATCATCGCAACTGGCGTCCGACGTCCGCCGGTATATACCAATTCGCCAGAAAGCAATCGTTCAACGTCGGTCAATCCCTCAGGAATGGGAACTCCGTTTTGTAATGGAATAATATCCGTAGTTGTCGATCCAATGTCTAATACAATTCCGCTTTGATCAGAAGTTATCCGCCCTAACCAGGTTGCCAACGCATGCCAATTCGCAGCAGCAACCAGTAATGGGAATTCTCTGGCGATGTCGGTGGTCAGAAACTCTGCCCCCGTCTGCCAGACAATTACGGGAGCAGGAGCAACCGCCTGTTCGATTGCAGTTAAAATTTGATCCACACCTGCTGCCTTAGTCTGAAAGCAGTCCGCCAATTCTCCTGTCATTGTCACCGCTATCAGCTCGGGACGTTGAAACTCTGAGAGTAATTCCTGTAATGTCTCTTTTAACAACTCGGGAGTTTTCCAAAGTTCAAAGGGAATGGCTTTGGCTGCACCATCACTGTCTGCAGATTTGATATTTGCACCACCAATATCCAAACCGATCACATACATAAATTATACTTCTCTCTAAGACTGCATCTGATTCAATAAAACAGTTCCATCCGAGCGAAACCGAACCCCCCGCGATTCATCCCACTTCAGCAAAGGATAGACTGTTTCAGGATCGACAATCCGTTGTGCTAAATTATCCTGTGTTAGTTGACGATAGCCGGTATAGCTTGTCGTCAATCTAGGATTGATTTCCACAATCAATGGTGCCGTGGGATTATCATCAGGCAGCAGAATATCAAACCCCGCATATCCCGCAAGGCCCGGTAACACATCACACACACGTTGGACTAATTTCTGTATGGATTGTGTTACATCAACGTTAAGCTCAATCGGAATCAAGCCCCCCTGATACCGAAAACCGGATTCCCAGCAAATCCGCTGTTCTCCAATTGGAAAGATCTCTCTGCAACGGGAATTCGTCAGAACGACCGTTGAAAGCATCTTGCCAGAAATAAAAGGTTGCACGATGTAATCAGAATGGTTTGTTTGTATTTGCGAGAATTGCTCCTGCCAGTCAGCAAGCTGCGTAAGATAGTGCAATCCCAAACCACCCGCACCAAAGCGGTGTTTGATCACACAAGGCAAGGCATAAGCTGGAGAAAGTTGCTCACTATCGAGTAATGAAGTCAAGATCGTAGGAATAGAGCACTCATTTAGAAATTCAAATAATTGCCACTTATCCGCAGTCAGTTTAATTGAATTCAAATCGGAACCAACAACATGCGCTCCCGACTGCATCGCTCGCTCGATTCTTGAAGAAAGAATGTCATCAAATTCTGGAGCGATAACCCACACAATATCAGACTGCCGACAAGCTTGCTCGAAGCAATCTTGTTCCTGCCTCGGTTCACTCACTCGATGGATCTGTAAACGAGATTCCTGATCCCATTGCTTGAATGCGGGAGAAACTGTCGGCAGGTCTTCATGCACACACGTAATGACGTTGCAATCTGGAATGGCAAGCAAATCGGTGATCACTGCTTCCAGCATCGCGGTACCTTCTACCAATAGAGAAGCATCCGCACTTGATACCTCACAAGCACCACTACAGAGAAATTCAGATACAAATACATTCAATGTCGTACCTTGTTCGTTTCATCTTTACAGCAGAAGCGACCTATGGGGAATGGGAAATCGGCGTTGGATTCCGAATGATGATCTTAAACCAGATCATCGTCTCAAGTGTTTTAGTCTAAAGACTCTGGTTTCGTTTGTTAATTGACAGGACTCCGCATCTCACTGATTTCCACACGTTTTTTCATACTTCACTCATTGAATGAAACTGTATCGATTAATCCAAAGAATCAGACCGTTTATTCGTTTGAATCCTTGCAATACACGCGCGAAATACAATGCGAACGAGCATGCGTTTCAAATCCATTTTAACGCTCTTACTATTTAATAAATCGCCTATTTCTTTCTCTGTTGAACTTAAGTTTGCATGGTAGACTTTGAAGAGTTACGTTTACTTTTAATCATTGAGGTCTATTCATGCCGGGTACTCAGATTCGGCCATTTTCGAAACCTGCTTCAGGAATGTTGCTACTGTTGATGTTCGCAGTAACAGCCTGTTCTGCCCTTGCGCCGGGTCAACGCTCCTCCTGGAAACTGACTGATCCGCCGCCATTGGACCCGCAAAATCAATCACTGGAGAGCCCTTCACAAACTCCTGCTCCGCAGTCTCGTGAAACACAAAGGGTGAATCCGCAGACCATTCGCCAAAAACAACAGCAGAATTCACAACCTGAGAAAGATTTGTTTGCTGTTCCCGAATCTCTTAATCGTAATCTACCACCACAGCCCCGTGATCTGCC
>JAJDEK010000483.1 GCA_029259875.1 Planctomycetaceae bacterium | reverse complement strand
GAAGCGCTTCTCTATCGACAGACCAAACGCGGTGCTGAACGTAAAAAATATGGTGATAACAATTCCGGTTCTAAAATGGGTGTCCTCAAAATTACCGGTTTGAAAACAAAAATCAAAAACTCCCGTCGTAAAAAAGACTGGACCTCGGTCGATCAATATGCAGAAGAAGGCCTGACGATCAATCCCTGGGATGCTGGTTTAAATGCCGATATGGCGGAAGCCTGTAAGAATCTAGATTATTTAGATCCTGCCATTTTTGGATACAAGATGGCCATCGAAAATGATAAGGCCAAGAAAAGTTATTACACCGACCTGGGATTGCTGTTAGAAGAAAAAGGTGAGTTCAAACAGGCCAGAGAATGTTGGGAGATGGCACTCAAACTAGATCCGATGGATGGCAATGCCCGTTCCAAAGTCACAGCATTGATGGCCACAGAGACCAGAGTGCGAGGAGGATATGAAGGCGCTGAGAATTCAAGTGGCGCCAAGCGTCAATCTGCCTATGATGAAGGACGGGCTACACGCGAGCAGAGACAGCAGGCTCAAAAAGGAAGTGCCCCCGATGGTCCGGGACAGTCGCTAGAAGCAGACCTCCAGCGTTCGATTCGAAAAGAGCCTGAGAATAAGGACCATTATCTGAGGCTGGCGGATTTTTATCGGCGTGATGGAAAATTGGTTGAATCCAAGGAGCATTACGAAAAAGCGTATGAGCTCTCTGGGAAAGATTCAAACATCGGCGAGCAGATTGAAGATATCGAGTTGGAGATGTTACAGGATCAAGTTACCAAAGCGAAGGAGCTGTTTAATAAAGACCGCGAGGATGCTGAAGCAAAGAAGCAGTTTACCCTGATCAGTAAAGCTTTGATTAAGCGAGAAATCGATGTCATGAAGAGGCGAGTCGAGCGATATCCAGCCGACTTGCGGATTAAATTCGAGTTGGCCCAACGGTTTATTCGTATTAAAAAATGGTCATCAGCGATTTCTTTGCTGCAACAGTCAGTGAAAGATACACGTATCAGTTCTGATGCATTGGTGGCATTAGGTAAATGTTTCTACGCAGAAAAGAAAAAAGAGCTTGCTAAGCGGCAATTTGAGAAGGCACTGCCTTCTCTTTCTCCGGATGACAAACCGGAAATTTATAAAGAAGCACACTATCTGCTTGGGCGGTTATATGAAGAATCGAAAGAGAAGGATAAAGCTGCAGATCACTATAGCGAGATCTTAGCCGTCGATTACGATTACCGAGATGTGAAAGATCGGTTGGAAGGTCTTTAATCAGGTAGAGTTAGAATGTTCGGTCAGATTCCATATTTCCTGAAAAAAGGCCCTTTTCTCAGCTCAAAATGGCTGGAATAACGACTTACAGGTTGTTAGACTCCTACTCTGCCTGAGATTTATTAGTGGCGACTGTCTTAATTGATGGTAGTCAGTCTGAATCGTAAACTGTTATTTAGAAAATACTTAAGTCAAAAAATGCCAAATTCAAAAAGTGCCAGTAAATCGCTACGACAAAGTGATGCCCGTCGGCTTCGTAATCGTTCTACTCGTTCAGAACTAAGAAGAACTATCAAGAACGCTCGTCTTACCGTCGAGGGAGATGATCCTCAAGCAACGATCAAAGCACTACAAGTAGCATCAAAAAAGATTGATCAGGCTGCTGCCAAAGGCATTATTCATAAGAAAGCAGCAGCTCGCACCAAATCACGACTGGCGAAATCTGCAAATAAAACAACTGCTGAGTAGTTAGTAGTTATTTTAATAAAATGATGGCCCCTCGTAGTTGATTCTCAATAGAATGAATTACGGTGGGCTTACTTTTTTATACTCCCTCCATTTCACGAATGCATCACAAACCCACCATCAACATTGATGGTTTGTCCTGTGACCTGAGCAGCACGATCTGAGCTGAGAAATACAATCATGTTGGCGATATCTTCCTTGGTCTGCCAGCGTTGTAGCGGGACCAGTTGTTTGATTTTTTCTCCCGCCCATTGCTCGTAGGTTTTCTGGTTCGCTTTGGATTGACGATCATTCCACGCTTGCCAGACCGATTGATTCAAGGGGGTTTGCACCATTCCAGGGCTGACGGAGTTCACGCGAATCCCATCCTTGGCTAGATCCTTTGCCATGCATTGCGCAAAATTAATGTTGGCGGCTTTGGAAGCGCTATAAGGCGGGTCGGTTTGTGAACCGATTTGACCTGCGATCGAACTGATAAAAGTCATACTCCCCTTACCAGCTTGTTGCATGACGGGAGCCACTGCATGGGCAATATGCACCATGCCTTGCATGTTCACAGCAAAGACCCGAGGCCAATCTTCGGGAGAGAGGCTTGTAAACGGAAAACCAAACTTGCCGGATCCAATTGCGGCCGCATGCACCAGATGATCAATTTGAGAAACGCGATTAATAGTCTGCTGCGTGATTTCCTGGACCGCCGTGAAATCTGTGATGTCGACCTGAAACCCCAGCACAGTCTGTCCGGTTTCTGAACTCAATTGTTCGGCAATCAGCTCTACCTGATCTGTCTGGTCCCAGAGGATAGGCTGGGCTCCTTCTTCAGCGAAGGTGCGAGCTGTCACCAGACCAATGCCACTCGCTCCGCCTGTAATCACAACAGATTCACCTGCTATATTGAGATCCATTTCTTGTTTTTATCCTGCTGCGAAGTAGTGGCATTTAAAATCGAGGTATTCCCATTCTGATCAATGGCTTTTCTCTGTGCAAGTGGATTGTTATCTTAATACAAAAGGAAACATAAGCAGATGCGCAGTAGATGAGAAAGGCACACAATGAAACTCGGAATGATTAATTCTGCCTGGGCACAATCCGGTCGTGATACCGTCTGGGGTTTAGAAAAGACAAAAGCACTCGGGTTTGATTGTGTCGATATTTTTATCGATCCACTAGATGCAGACGTCCGTGAACGAAAACTGGTTAAGGATACGTGTGATCGTCTGGATTTACCGATCGTGTCTGTGTGTTGTGTGGCGGTGGGATTGATCGATTTCAATCCAAGTGTACAACGTTTTCATTTACAAAGAGTGAAGGACTATCTCGATCTGTGTTACGAATACGAGGCCAAAAATCTGTTGCTCGTGCTGGGGGAATACATCTGGAATCGGGAAGTGATTCCGCCGGAAGAACAATGGAAGATGGGGGTCGAGCAATGCCAGTCACTGGCCGCGTATGCGGATTCTCTGGGGTTGGAAATCGCGCTCGAATTGGAACCGTTTCCTTTGTCTCTATTGAATGACGTTGATTCGATGGTTCGTTTTGTCGATGAAGTGAATCATCCTGCGTTAAAAGCCAATATTGATATTTCCCATTTAGTGTTAGCGAATGTAGAACCGGAAGAACTGAGAAAATTACGAGGCAAAGCGATCCACGTGCATATTTCGGACTGTGACGGCAAAGTACACGGCGATTTGCCACCGGGTCG
>JAJDEK010000482.1 GCA_029259875.1 Planctomycetaceae bacterium | reverse complement strand
CAGGACTGTACTGTCCGATGCAGATCGTAACCACGATCAGTAACACGCAGATTACTGTTAATGAAATCAAACTAGTTCTCATAGCCGGCTCCTCCTTGAGCCTGATTAGTTCATATCAAAACCTGTTCTCATGGTTTATGGTCTATTTGTTGTTAGTTCGAGTAATAGTTGATGCGCCTCTCGGAAACGAGGCGCCTCTTCGAGCGCAATGAGTGTGTGTCGTTTTGCTAGTTGGAAATCATTCTGTTTAAGTAAACGGGCGAGTTGATAATGAGCTTCTGCTTTATTGTGCGGATTAAGTGCCAGAATGGCGCGATAAGCGTAGATTGCTGCTTGTTGTCGTTTCAGTTTAATACAGGCTTCAGCAAACGCTTGTTGAGTTTCTTGATAGAGAGGGTTAATTGCGTGCGCGTTTTGTGCTGCTTTGTAAACAGCGGGCCAGTTTTCTGATTTACGATAGAGCTCAGTGAGTCGGTGAAAGACTTTGAGGGCATTTGGATCGTGCCTTGCATATTGTTCCAGAATGTTCTGTTCTTGATCAAAGCGTTTTTGCTTGCGATAGAGTTTTGCTAGCTTCTCACAAGCATTGTCTGATCCTGTGTATTGTGGATAAAGTGGAATTAGTTTTTTCAGAACATCTTCCAGTTCTTTTAGTCGATTTTCTTCTTCCAGAATCTGAGCATATGCCATGAGCCCCTTAAAGTGCTGGGGGTGTTCCCGAATCCATTCATCAAATCGTTGTGTATCATCACTCATGAGGGCGGTCAAATTCTGTTCTGACCAATCGACAGCAGGAGCAAAAATTTGAGTCTTCTCTTTTAAGAACGTGGCGAATTCCAGTTCCAGTTCTCCCAGATTTTTTGTACGACGTTCAATGGCGACGTTAATGGGAATGCCAACACGTAAATCATTCAAAATTAGTTTTAAGGCTTCAATGCCAAATTGATCTATAAGGTATTCCACAACCATCGATGATTGATAGTAAGCAAACTGAATGTGCATGCCGCTTTTGGGATTGAGAAACGCACTGCTTAATTCACTAATCGGCGTGGTCTCGCTTTTGAGAATCATCTCGCGGTATTCTGGAATCATGGTCTCGCCCCAGCCGGGATTTTTTTGTCGTTCTTCGTAAACAGAAATGCCTTCACTAATCCAGCGGGGCATTTTGTTCTTTGTGAGTTCGAGTGTGACGACATGGCAGAATTCATGCCATAAGACAGACTGCCAATTGGTTGGGTTTTCCGCTTGTGACGCAGGGCTATTGGCTGTGATGACTTTTCCAAAGCAGACCCCCAGATAGCCAGAGACCGCAGGCATACCAAACGTACGAACGGCAAAATCGTCGGGGTCGGGAAAGATTTCAACGGTGATTTTGTCTTTGAGTTCGAAGTCATACTTCTGGCAGAGTACGTCTCGGGCTTCATGTAAGAGCTTGATCACCTCTTGGCCATAAACTTCTGCTTCTTTGGCTTCCATACGGATGATGAAAAAATCATCTTCCAGTGTTTTGAATTTTGCGAGTTGGTCTTTCAGTTCAAGTAGGTTGAATGTGGTTGTGTCGTATCCATCCTGTTGATGGGCTTGAAGTGCGTGCTCCCAGCCACTGACTTCTCGTCCGAGACGGAGTTCGTCCTGTGCTAATTGAATCCGCGCTGGTAGATAATTCGAATTCTTTTCAAGAGCCTGATGTTGATACGTGGCCCCTTCTTTAAAGCGGTAATGTTCAGAAAGCATTTTTCCGATGAGATAATCGACTTCAGAATTCTGATTGTGATGACTTAATGCCTGCCAGTAATAAGCGGTTTCAGCATGAGGCCGATTTTCTAAATGAGCAATCACTGCCAGATAGGACCATGCTTCTGCCAGATGGATGTTGGTGAATAGAATTTGATCCAACTGTTTTTTAGCGTCATCGTATTGTTCAGAGTGAATCGACTGGGAAACTTGCTGCAGATGAGAGGGGATGTGATTGGGATTTAAACCGATCACTTGCGCCATTAGTTTTTGTGAACGCTCTGGGTTAGAACGTTGAGTTGACATTGCCAGGCCGAACAGAAGATCGACGTCATCGGGGATGTGTTTTAAGGCGGTTTGAAATGTTTCTTGTGCCAATGCGTAGTCGTGTTTCGCTAATGCCAGATTTCCGCTGGCCAGATAAGCGTCTCTGTGAGTAGGATATTCTTTGATCGCACGATCGTAAAATGATTCTAGGACTTCGCTTGGATCAACATTTTTCAGTAACGAGGCTTGTCCTAATGCGACCAGGCTACTGGCATCGGTATAACGCCAGGCAGAGCGATTGGCGAGTTCATGAATGCTGTTCAGGAACACATTGGCTTCAGCGTGTTGATTATTCAACTGATAAATTTGATAAGCCAATAATCTGAGTGGCAGGCTCCAGGAATATCGTTTCAAGCCGGCATCAATTGTTTGTTTGGCTTCAACGTATTGTCCAATGGCTAGCTCAGCTTGTGCTTTGAATGCAGGCCATTCAGAGCCATATGCTTTTTGGGTGATGGCATCTTCAGCGGTTGCAATGCATTTTTCATATTGGCCGGAAAGCAATAATCGTTCACAGCTTTCAATGTCTGAAGCGTAAGAAGATCCAGGAGTTGCAGAGTAGGCGATGATCAAACTAAGTGAGCACAGAAGCAGGCAGAGGGGGCGTTGTTTGTAAAAAGAAAGCTGGTGCAGAAGTGGAATGGTGAGATCAATCCTGAATCGTAAACTCTGCACTCTTTGCATCTGCGCCCTTCCTTGGGAAAGTTCAATCGGCGAAATTCATTCGCGTACATTGAAATCAGTATTCTTCAGGGTGGGGATGGAAATCAATTTCTATCCAGAGGCACTGAAGAACTTCCGTTTGACTCAATTTTAAGGACGCTTGCTGTAGATCATGAGTGTGTGAGCCAACAGGGAACCATATCTGATATTCTTGATGTGTGCAAGCAGAGTTTTCTGTGGAGGTGTTCTGTTTACACTTACTGCTTTCGTTTTATGCAATAGTAAAAGCAAAACAGGCAGGAATCTCAACGGGTTGCGTGTTGAGATCCTGCCTGTTTGTTATTTTTGTTCAGATACTAAATATTAGTAGAAACAAAATTTACGTAAAGCACTTACTTTAGAATTCACCAATGACACGACCATCGTTAATACCGGCAAGCCATGTATAGGTATCTCCGTTGATGTTTTCGCTGATGAAACGAACTTTTCCATCACCCATCAAGAAGTGGCATCCACCAACATGAGGGCTACTCATTGCGTTAGCACTCACTTGATTGATCAGTTCGTTGGTA
>JAJDEK010000481.1 GCA_029259875.1 Planctomycetaceae bacterium | reverse complement strand
CGGAAAGGGAGTGTATCAAACCAAAATCTTAGCTGCAATGGTTTCCTCATTCTGAACTGTGAATGCCTGAAACCAAGCAGGAGAAAATTGAGATTCCCGAAAAATTCGGGTGGTTTTGATGATCGTCTTATTTAATTTTGGTTAAAGAACCATTTGGTATAAACTGTTTTGATAGAATCACTTATGGCTATATACTATAGTTCCAAGTAGGTTTTCAAAGCTTCTTTCCAATGCGGGAGTGAAAAACCGCTTATTTCTTTGAACTGAGCACAGTTCAGCACGCTGAATCGGGGACGTTCTGCTGGTGCGTTATATTGTTCCGTTGAGATGGGATTTGTTTTCACATTAATGCCTGCCAGAGCAAAGATCGTTTGCGCTAATTCAAACCAAGTGGTTTGTCCCTCATTAGTGACGTGGTACAAGCCGAAGTGATCAGTCTGAATCAGATGGGCGATTGCCGTCGATAGATCCAGTGTTGATGTGGGCGTGCAATGTTGATCGTTGATGATGGAGAGTTCATCGCGTTCTTTACCAAGACGTAACATGGTTTCCACAAAGTTCCCATTTCCGGATTTACCGGCTGTTCCATAGAGCCCGCAAGTGCGGATCACAAAATGTTGAGGGCAAATCGCACGCACAAAATATTCACCTGCCAATTTGCTCTGTCCATAAACACTTAAAGGACCAGGCAGATCATCTTCACTGTATGCTGACTTGCGAGTCGAATCTAATCCAAAGACATAGTCGGTACTGATATGCATTAATCGGATATTATTCTTTTGGCAATACAGTGCCAGACTGCGCGGCCCCAGTGCATTAATGGTAAAGGCCGCTTCAGCCGTTGATTCTGCCTGATCGACTTTGTTATACGCCGCAGTATTGATCACCAGTTCGGGCCGACTGTCAGTAAGGACTGCTTGCACACTGGCAACATCTTCAATTGAAATCTGCTGATGAGTCAACCCTGTGAGTTGATGTCCGTCTGCAGCAAGACTCGACATCAAATCGTATCCCAATTGTCCTTGGGAGCCAATGACAGTTATGCGCATTTGCAATGAACCTGACTGAAAATAAATCTATTGATAGAAGAGTATTCAAAAAACTCAATTTTGTTATAACATTTGTTTGACATGTTGATAGACGTTTTTAAGTAGTTTATTGAATTACTGTCCCTCGTTTGCTGGAGACTGTGAAAGCGGGGCGACGAAGTGTACCTGTTTGACAATTTCTTTGAAGCCGAGTGATGTATATAGGTGGTTGCCGATAGCATTTTGTTCCAGCGTTTCGATTTTCGCAAGAGAAAGATTTAACTTGCGAAAATGATTGAGTGCATATTCGAGCAGCTTGCGGCCCATGCCCTGCCCGCGGCATTCGGGAACAAAAGCCATGTTGGGGATATAACCGATACTCGCTTCAGGATCATGCCAGGTCGAAATATAACCTACTACTTTACCTTCTACTTCCGCAACGAAAATTCCTTCTGGCTCGCGGCATGCATCGGCTTCAACATGTCTGGCTTTTCGCCATTTCCAGTCATGATCATTAATGATTCCGAATTCCCGTTCGACGCCATGATCTATCGAAACGCCTTGAAACGCTTCCACTGTGATTTCTTTCAGAAGCGTTAAATCATCAGAGTGGTAGGGTCGAATTTTCATGGCAGTAAATCAAACTGGATTGCAGGGGTGAAACATCGGATGAGACTGACGAGCGAACCGGATGTATGCTATGATGTTTGAATAGAAAATTAAAGCAGCACTCCAAAAACCTTTTTTAGAGTGATTTTTTACTTAATATCAGTATCCGTTGATGGGAAGAGTGGATGACAGAATCATCAATTTACACCGCGGAACAATTTTTAGAGGCCCGGCTTGAAATGCCAGAGGCAGGCCGTTGGACGGAACTAAACCAAGGCGAAATGATCTCTCTGGACCCTCCCGATGTCGAACACGGGACCATTGTGCTTAATTTGTCCAAAGTACTCTCTCTCTATTTACATCAAGTCGATGAAGGTTACGCTTGTTTTGATTTGGGGCTGCTGGTCAAACAGAACCCTGATACGGTACTTTTTCCGCCTGCTTGTATTTTTAAAAGTGGTGATCGATTTGAAGAGACGGACAAAGCCATTTCAGAGCGAAAACCGACAGCGATAGTGGAAATTGCCTCAACGAATCAAAGACGTCAGTTGATGAGTGACCATGTCAGCGATTATGTTAATTGGGGCGTCGATTTGATTTGGGTGATCGATCCTCCAACGCAGGAAGTTCTAGAGTATTTGCCCGGAAGTGGCAGTCAGGTCATTGATGTGAATGGGAAAATTACCGGTGGCATTGTACTACCTGAATTTTCTATGCCTGTGAAAGACTTGTTTGCAGAACCGGTATGGTGGTAATTTATTGTTTTAGCAATTTTATAGTCGTAGTTTTATAAGTTCATCACATGCTTGCTGAGAAATGATCACTTGGTTCAGTTGTGTTTGATGAAGAGAAATCAAGGAAACTTCAGGGATGTCTAATTTACATTTTAATGTTGCAGTCATAGGTACTGGCCCCGGCGGAGAAGGGGCGGCGATGCAAGCCATTAAACAGAACAAATCTGTGATCGCGATTGAAAAATTCACTGAAATCGGGGGAAATTGTACTCATAAGGGCACAATTCCCAGTAAGGCGCTACGGTATGCCATTCTGAGAATGTCCGAAGTCAATAACTACATGCGTCAGATGAGTCGGCCCGGTATGACGATTGACTTAGAGTTTCCTGAACTACGGAAATCAGCTGCTTCAGTGATTCAGAAGCAGGTTGCCATGCGACGCACGTTTTATGAGCGGAATGGTGTGGAACTCATAGAGGGGGCTGCTCGGTTTTTAGATCCGCATCGCATCCGAATTGATACACCCAATGGTCTGACCGAAGAAATTACTTTTGATTATGCCGTCATCGCCACTGGTTCGCGTCCTTATCGGCCCGATGATATTGACTTTAGTCATCCTCGCGTTTTTTGCAGTGATACGATTCTGGATCTCGATTTCACCCCACGTTCGGTTACCGTCTACGGGGCGGGAGTGATTGGTTGTGAGTATGCTTCGATGCTGCGAACAATGGGCATGAAAGTCAATCTGGTAAACACACGAGATTCACTGTTGGATTTCTTAGATGATGAAATCAGTGATGCATTGAGTTATCACATGCGCGAAAGTGGTGTCTTACTACGACACTGTGAGTATTATGAATCTATCGAAGGGACCAACGATGGTGTGATCACTTCACTTCAATCGGGAAAGAAATTGAAGACTGATATTTTGTTATTTGCCGCTGGTCGTTCCGGGAACTCTGAAGGCCTGGGGTTGGAAACATTGGAGATTCAACCTGATTCTCGTGGACAGCTCGAGGTGAATGACGATTTTCAGACCACACTACCACATATCTACGCTGTGGGAGATATCATCGGTTATCCATCACTCGCCAGTGCCGCGTATGTACAGGGACGCTACGCAGCCAGTCATCTGGATAACGGTGAATGTGAACGGGCTCTCATCCGCGATATTCCGACAGGCATTTACACCAGCCCCGAAATCAGTTCACTGGGCAAGACAGAGCGAGAATTGACGGAGGCAAAAGTCCCTTACGAAGTAGGGCACTCCATGTTCAAACATCTGGCGCGAGCTCAGATTGTGAACTGCCCCACTGGAATGTTGAAGCTGCTGTTTCATCGCGATACGCTGGAAATTTTGGGCATTCATTGCTTTGGACCAAATGCCTCCGAAATAATACACATCGGTCAGGCGATTATGTCGCAACCGGGTGAGGCGAACACACTCTTGTATTTCATCAATACGACGTTTAATTATCCCACAATGGCAGAAGCATATCGTGTGGCTGCCTTGAATGGTTATAATCGTTTGTTCTGAATTTACGCATTCTATAC
>JAJDEK010000049.1 GCA_029259875.1 Planctomycetaceae bacterium | reverse complement strand
GGAAGAGCTTCATCTATGAGTTCACTTGGTTGACTCGGTGCCAACAGCCAATAGGAAATGCCGATCTGAAGAATGATCACAAGCAGTAATAATCCCCCGACCTTCAAGAGCTTTGCTTTTGAATTACTACCTGCGACGGCTGTCTCTTCGGCGGACACATCTGCTTCCGAATCGACACCAGGCTCTTCTGTTTCGGTGTCTGTTGCCACGAGTCTCCTCCTTGAACTCTCGCACTTTGTTTGAGTAAAGACAAATCCTTTGTCTTCTAAACACGCCGCTTCTCACGAACGTTTTGTTTCACAGGCACTATGCTTGAAACCGAATAAACCAATAAGTTCACTCGACAGAGTTAAATAGATCGTTCTTATTTAACGATTGCCTGTCTTTGGAGAGACTATATACGCATCAATTAAAAATACGTCAACCCGACGATTCAAGTATTGCTCTTCGGGGTTTCGGGTGATGGTCCGTGGCTCTGCATCACCTGATGAGCTAACGATCAGTCTTTCGGGTGCAATTCCCTTAGACTCGAGGTATTCCGCAACATTTTTTGCTCGATAAAAAGACAGCTCCTGTGAATCTCGGAATTTTGAGTCTTTTGGGAGAGGTTCAGGAGAAGCATGGCCACGTACAATGAGACGATTCGGCCTCGATAATAGAATCTCCGCGATAATATCCAGCTTCCGTTTGATTTCCGGGTTCAAATTAGCAGAAAACCTACCAAAACTAGCGCCTCCCCCCAGTGTCACTTCCGTTCCGCTGTTGATACGCTCTACTGTTTTGTTCGCTCCCCCACCACCTGAAGATTTTTCTTTTCCGAACTTTGTACCACCCTCAGAACTTGCCCCCTTGGATGCCGGCTTTTTCTGATTGCTGGTTGGATCCAAAGATTTCCCCGGTACAGCAGCTGTTCCGGGATCTGAACCAAAGCGCTCACGCAATGAATCCAACATGGCACGCACGCTTCCTTCATCGGTACGAATTTCGCTCATCGATACCAACATGATGAAAAATGTCAATAAGAGAGACATCATATCACCATAGGTGACAACCCATTCCGGAACACCTGGGGGTGCTTCTTCTTCCGGCATTGCCATCTGAGAACACTCCTTTTTTCTCATTCATACAATGAGTTAACTTGCAAAACTTGACATGCAAGCAAATGTCAACGATTCTAAACGTTGAAAGAACGGTATTAAGCTGCAGCCTTACTATCTTTACCAACCCGTTGGTCGAGTGGCAGGAACGTATTCAATTTCTGTTCGATCACCCGCGGATTATCTCCCTCTTGAATAGCAATCAGGCCTTTGATGATCACTTCTCTCACTTGAAATTCTTGTTTGCTGTAATAAGCCAGCTTATCTCCAAACGGGAGAAAAAAAAGATTGGAAACAATAGCACCATACAAAGTTGTAATTAACGCCACCGCCATACCCGGACCAATGGCCTCCGGATCATCCATATTCCCTAACATGATGATCAAACCCATCAATGTGCCAATCATCCCAAAAGCAGGCGCATACCGTCCTACAGTGTCCATGAGAGATTTTCCATTTTTGTGCCTACCTGCAACCGCCTCCATTTCCGTTCTTAAAATTTGCTCCATCAATTCCACATCGGTACCATCGACGGCCATCTGAACACCCAACAAAATAAACGGGTCCTTAATGTCCTCCGTTTTGGCTTCTAAAGCCAAGATGCCATCACGACGGGCAATTTCAGCAAACTCCACGATTTGCAAAATGACGGGGGCCAAAGCTTGTTGATTGGGGAAAAATATTTTCTTGATAACCTTAGGAAAGATAAGCATGGCCGCACCGGGAAAGGCGATAAAAGTAGCAGCAATAGCCCCTCCAATGACAACGGCTGCAGAGGGAATATCAATAAAGGCTGCAAAACTGGAACCAGGCGCAATTGCAATCGCCAGCAAGAGCAATGCGGTTCCTGCCACAAGTCCACCAGCGGTTGCCTTATCCATTTCTGCTAAAATTCCTGAAGAGTGACGACTGTCGGGTAATCCTGATTTACCAACCCTTTAATAGCCATTGGTCCAATTGACTTCAAAGGCCAGGTACAAGACGGATTGCTCTTGAGTAGGCAATCGAGCGTTTGACTACCTCTTCAACACTTTCTTTTACAATCAACCGATCATCCGATGTCAGAGTAATAAAAGTGTCTGGCCTGCTTTCGATATACTGGATCAAGTTTGCATTGATCACTAATTCCTCACCATTCAGCTTGGTCAATTTGATCATGCTGCCATTCTCCTTAGTACAGCAATATCATTGTTCGAATCACAAGGAATCGTCATGCTGCTCTTATTATCGTCCCAGAACCAGAAGCTCGTCTACCAATTGCTGCACCGAACTGATCACTCTTGCATTTCCTCGATAGTTAGTCGAAGCCACAATCAGGTCTACCAAGTTTCGCCCGACATCAGTATTGGATAATTCAATGGAACCGGCACGAATGGTACCTGCACCAAAGTTACCAGGAGTCACCAGGAACGGAGGCCCCGAACTGACTCCCTCTTGGAATGTTGAGTTTCCTGATTCCAACAACCCTTGCGGGTTCGCAAAACGAGCCAAAGTGACCTGCCCCAACGTACGAATGATACCGTTATCAAATACACCGTTAATGATCCCGGTTTCATCAATCACAAAACTAGAAAGTGTTCCCGGATCAGAGCCATCTTGCAAGTCCAGCTTCAAGGTACTACCAGCAGACTGAGAGGAAATACCAGAGATGTTCGACAGATCAATAGTCACATCCATCTCATCCGCCGCAGACTGAACTCGACTCACCGCAAACGTATTCGGTGTAAAATTGGTAACATTTCCCTTACTGTCAAAAGTAATCGTTCCATTAGAGATTGCAATATCACCATCATTATCGTCAGCACTTTCCAGGAAGTAGCGGAAGATCGTATTATTGGACGTACGAGATTCTAAAACACTCGTCATTTTCATGGTAACCGGCTCACCCAAAGAGTCAAAAATCACGAAGTCGGTAATGGCACTTTCACCATTCGCCGATTGTGATTTAGTAAATGGTAAAGCAACGGTAGCACCATTTGAGCTCAAATTACCAATGGTCACTGTAATATCATTCACATCCCCGGCGTTACCGACAATCTGAAACGCGCCTCCACCCGTGATAGTCACTCCTGGTTGACCTCCAGTACCACCATCATTGGGAATAGCGCCTCCACTTTGAATACCAATTGTCGAATCTAAAAAGGTGGCAAATTCTGCGGCAGTTGTACCTACTCCCACTACCAAAGTTAACGGATCAAGGCTCCTTCCCCCTTTGCTGGGTATAAATGACAGTGTTTCACCTGCTGTAAACAGGGGAGTTCCAATGGCGGCCTCTACGTCTGTCAATAACGTTGCACCCGTAATAGCAGCATTCGCATTACCGGCATCTGTGAGCGCTCCGGTCGTTAGTACTGAACCCAGTGTTGCTAATATTCCCGTAGGTAGCAGAGCGCCACCTATCTCTACATTCCTGGTGGCCTGAGCTACGTTTAAATCCCCTAGAGGAACTCTAATATCTGTGAGAGTAGTTGTCACAAGATTGAAATCTTCATCTACACCATATCCCTGAACCCTGAAACCACTCTGGTTCGTCAGCAGACTTGAGCTGTACAATTCAAAGTTACCATTTCGTGAATAGGCCTGACCATCGGAACCGTCCAAAATGAAGAAACCATCTCCTTGAATGGCTAAGTCTGAAGGACTGGTACTGTTGGTCACACTTCCTTGAGTGAAGTCTTTTCGAATCGAAGCACTGAGAGCCCCCAAACCAATCTGACGGGGGTTCGTCCCACCATTCGTACTTGTGGGACGTGACCCCACACTCAATGTTCGCGATAACTGAGTGGTAAAGAGCACATTAGATGCT